>JAJZOT010000033.1 GCA_021847855.1 Thermoplasmata archaeon
AGAATGGTAAGAATTGTTGGTGAGAATATACCAATCCCGTAGAAAGCAACATCAAACGAAAACCAGAATATTCCAATGAAGAGTGTACTCTTAATGTATTTCCTGCTGAACAGTTTTAAAAATGAGGTGCGTACATTCGAGGTGGTTTCGGGAAGGATGTCTGATTTGCCCGTTATTTCCTTTTCCACTTTTCTGGCATTATCTGTCTGACCGGATTTCGCCAGCCATCTCGCTGACTCTGGAACGTCCTTTCTCAGAATAAGCACTACTATCGCCGGGATTATGCCTAGTAGGAACATATATCTCCAAGCATCACTGCCAAGCGGCAAAAGAAAATATCCAACAAATGCTGCCACCGCTGATCCAGTAAACCAGGAAAGAACATTGGTCACCAGCAATTTTCCCCTTGTTTTTGCTGGTGAAAATTCAGCTATAATCGTTGAACTAATAGCATAATCAGCTCCAATAGCAATGCCGAGAATAAACCTGAAAATGAACAGGGATTCAAAATTGAAAGATATGCTGATAAGAATGGTCATTACAATGAAAATTACCATGTCCCATACGTACATCAGTTTTCTACCTTTCAGGTCTGTAAGGTATCCGAAGATTATTGCGCCAAAGAACATGCCAATAACAGTGGATGCCGCTATCAATGCTCTGGCGTCTGGGTTGTTCAGGCCAAAGGTTGGAACAGTATACAGCAGGATGAGGGCAACTGATATTATGGAAATATCATAACCGTCAAGCATTGTTCCAGCGGCGGATAATGCTGTTATCCTCAGGTGTGTTTTACTTATAGGAGCGTCGTCCAGAGCGTCATAGACTGGACCAACTCCATTTTCTTTATCTTTCATGCAGTGAAATTATATGATGAGGTTACTTAAGTCTAATCAATATACTATATAAAACAATTAATAGATATATAGTGTAGTCTGTAAGCATATAGTTGTTTTTTTATTGTCTTTGTAAAACATCCACCATATCGTGCCACAAGGAGACAGTATTGCAGGAGGAATCTGGACATTTGACACAAATGATCCCGGATAACACGGAAAGCTGGATATGCTCACAGATCAATGGATAAATATGCAAAAAGAACACAAGCATCGCAATGATCAATTGTCATGAACCTTTACCATACAGGATTATCTGGATTATACATGGAAATTGAGAGCCTTGGCGATCCCCTCACCGGCATTTCTGATCGCATTGGCTTTGAGAGGGGCAGGCCGATCCTCTCCGATCTCTGTGAAAACGATACAGAGAAGGGGGGAAGGCCAAATTATGATCTCGTATTAATGGTCAAAATGCTGAGGAATAAGCGAAATAAGGCGGCCTATATCTGGGTTGCTGAAAATGGCGATGAGAAAATAATCACTTACGATGGAATTTACGGAAGAGTGAATAATTTTGCAAAGGCCCTCCTCGAGCTAGGTATCAAGAAAGGCGACAGGATAATTATCTATCTTCCAATGTTTCTAACAAGACAAAGATTGAGAACGGAGAAGCACAGATGGAAGTCCGGCATTCCGCAACGTTTCAGCCTGGTTTTCTATTTCAAAAACCTATTTTTACCATTTATCAATTTTGAATATTCCGAGACGGAATTAACTCCGTTCTAATTCAGCTGCTGGTTTGTATGATTCACTAAATTTTGTCGGCACGGTTAAGACTAATTATCTAATAGTAGAATTATTATACATTTGTATCTTTTCTCATGGAATTCAATGTTGACGATCGCATTAATACTTGCAGTATTGCCTATTTTTATGGTAATATTGCTTCTGCTTCTGAGAATTCCGCCACATATCATCAGCTCCGTTGCCCTTGCAATAGGAGTACTCGAACTGTTTTATTTCCATACTCCTCTGGTGGTTGTTTTATACAGTGAAGAATCAGCACTTTTCACGGCAGCTGAGGTTGCTATGATAATTCTTGGAGGAATTCTCCTTTATGAGATAATTAAAGCGTGTACTATTGACCAGACCCTCGCCGAATGGTTTGCCACTCTTTCTAAAGACCCAACCAGGCTAGCCCTTCTTACGGTGCTTGGCATCACCCCATTCATGGAATCTGTAACCGGATTCGGAGTCGGCGCCATATTTGCCATTCCACTGCTGCAGCGTATGGGATTCAAGCCGGAGAAAGCAGCTATTCTCGGACTACTTGGATATGTCGCCGTCCCATGGGGAGCGCTTGGTCCGGGAACTCTTGTTGCAGCAAGGATCACAGGAATTTCTTTCCAGACACTCGGCGTTGTTTCGGCATTTATTTCTCTTCCTTTGTTTCTGATCGCAGGATGTTCCGCCCTGATTATTGCCGGAGGGCTGAAAGCGCTGAAAAGACTTGACGAACTTGTGATTCTCTCTTTTTCCCTCTGGGGAGGTATCCTGATCACAAACATAGTTTTCGGAACTCCACTTGCAGGAGTATTCGGGAGCATGGTTTCTATTGCCACAGGTGTTGCAATCATACTGATCAGAGAAAAACGGAGGATACCGTATTCACGCGAACTGATCAGAATCACTTCACCTTACGGAATTCTTGTTGTGCTGCTGTTAACCTCCAGATTAGTCTACTATGGGACTACATTGTTTCATCCAGGATTACTGACCGGTGCAACCATTGTGAGTGTTGTGCTGGAAAGCCCGGCTACATGGCTGCTGGCAACCTCCTACTATGGGACTACATTGTTTCATCCAGGATTACTGACCGGTGCAACCATTGTGAGTGTTGTGCTGGAAAGCCCGGCTACATGGCTGCTGGCAACCTCCTTGATTACTGTTATTCTTCTTAAACAGAAAAAGGAAGTTCTTGTGCAGGCTGGAAGAAATGCCATTACCAGATGGTGGAGAGTAGCATTTACAACATTCTGTTTTCTGGCTCTCGGGTATCTTATGGTTGCTTCCGGTATGACAGGAATTATTGCTGGAAACTTAACCCAACTTGGAAGAGGGTATCTTCTCATGGTTCCGTTCATAGGTGCTCTCGGAGGACTGCTCACTGGATCGAACACTGGAGCCAATGCTATGTTTGCCCAACAACAGGCTGAGGCAGCATCTGGAATAGGATATTCGAAACTCTGGGTGGTAGGAATACAGAATGTGTCAGCCTCTCTCTTCACTATGGCCTCAGGACCGAGGATTCAGCTTGCTATGAGCCTTTTTGATGGCAAAGATAAGGATATTAGTGTTTTCAGGACTGTTTTCCTGATCGACGTTATGGTCGCCTTGACTATGATAATTGTCCTGTTCCTGAGGACCTGATAACAGCAACTGATGAATATTCCCGGAAAAAAGTAAAATTATTGGGGTAGAATTGCGAGCACAAATGTGCATGTGGTATCCCCGAAGTTTGAAATGGTATGTGTTTGATCCCCTGAAATATTAGCGATGTCTCCTGCGGACAATTCGATACGTTGCGCGCCTGCCTCGATTACAAGGCTACCTGTTATGACAATAAATACTTCCCTAGTACCTGGAGGATGAGGCTTAAATTTACCGGTTTCCTTTCCCGGTTCAATTTTATACCTCACAAACTCATTGCCATGAAATGAGGGGAACAAGGATTCTCGGCTGATGCCGCTTTCGGGGTCCATCAGATTTTGACCCTGATCTTTTCTGATAATTATGACAGACGGAATTTTCTCGTTCACCAGAAGGTCAGAAAGCGTTATTCCAAAACCTTCAGCAATCTTGAGGGCATTCTGGAGGGTCGGGTTGCGTTCTCCTCTCTCTATTTTTGAAAGGGCGGCAGTTGATACTCCACTTCGCTTAGCCAGATCCTCAATAGTAAGACCGATTCTCTTTCTTTCCAATCTTACTCGCACACCAAAATCTATTCTTACACCCCCAACTATAGTGGAATTAAGTTCCCGCAGTAGAATCCGCCACACATAAATAATGTTGGTGTGACGACTGCTATTTCATCACCTGGAATGCTATTACTCATGTTTTAGAGCGTTGTTCGTGGGTAAACTCGCTCCTGAAAAAAAGTAAAAACGTTAACAAGATAGCAAGAGTTGAATAATACTATATATCGAATGGACATTTTTCAGTGAATGAAGATCTTAGTTTTTGCAAAACAGATTCCTGACGTCAATAAGATCGATTATGATCCAGTCACGAATCGCATAATCAGAGATAATGTGCCCCTATCAATGAATTCATTTGACAAGAAAGCAGTTGAAGAGGCAATCAGGTTAAAAGAAAAAAATGGATATGAGACCATGGTGGCCACTATGGGCCCCCCTCAGTCAAAGGACATACTGAATGAAGCTCTAAGAATGGGCATAGACAGAGCGTTCCTGATATCGGACAGAAAGTTCGGCGGTTCAGATACTCTTGCCACGTCCAGAATCCTTTCAACTTTTGCGAAAATAGTCTCTCCTGATATCATTCTTATGGGGAAATATTCGCTCGATGGCGAAACGTCCCAGGTTCCACCGGAAGTGGCGGTTTTTACTGGATATTCATTTAAATCCTCAATATCAAAGATTGAGGTGGAAGATAATGGCAAAACCCTGATAGTGGAGCATGAAAGTGAGAACGGCCTTTCTAGAATAAGGATTCCAACTCCAGCAGTTCTCTCCGTAAGTGAAAAGATAAACAGAGCAAGAGCAATAAAACAGGATACTCCCGACATGTTTGAAAAAATTGAGGTGTACGATTCCGTGAAACTCGGTATAGACATAGTTGGAAGCGAATACAGCCCCACCGTTGTCACAGGAACAAGAAAAATAGAGAGTTACAGGAATGTGGAAATGCTGGATTTTAACGCGGAAGTTTATGACAAGGTCAGCAGGATAATAAGAGAGAACAGGGAGGTAAAATCCGGCGTTGACATGATCGCCCTTAAGGATTCTGGGGAGAAGGCTGAAACTATTCTTGGAGTTGCCATTAACGATAAACGAACAGCGGGAGAAATATCCTCAAAAATTTCTCAACTTGCCAATGAACACTCCCTTCACGTAACCGTATTGGGAAACATAGACTCCGAAAGTGATTCCGGAATAATTTCCCACGACTACTACTACCTTAACACGCGCAGCAATGAAGAATTTGCAGAGGGACTCACGGAATTCATCAATGAGAAAAAACCGAGATACGTAATTTTTCCATCAACGGTTGACGGGAGAGAAATTGCCGGCACTGTTGCCGGAAAGCTGGAGCTCGGTTTAACCGCAGATTGCGTTGATCTTGAGATAAGGGACGACAAGCTTATTCAGTATAAACCTGCATTCGGAGGAGGGATTGTTGCTTCTATCTATTCCAAGACCAGCCCGCAGATGTCAACAGTAAGACCAGGTATGTTCAAACGTTTGAAGTCCAGCAATAAACCGAAGGTAATTGAGATCAAAAACCTGTTTAAGTCACGAAATGAAGTCCTTGAAAATACACCTGTACCTTCGGAATACCTGCCACTTGGCTCAAGCAATCTGGTAATAGGCGTTGGCCGTGGCCTGAAGAAAAAAGAAATGCTGAAGGAAATTCTTGGCCTGGCCGGGATACTGAATGCCGCTGTCGGAGGAACCAGACCCATAGTGGATATGGGCTTCATGCCTCGCCAGCAGCAGATTGGACTAACTGGATCGTCTATATCTCCGGGAGTCTACATTGCACTGGGCGTATCCGGGCACGCAAACCATGTGGTCGGAATCAGGTATTGTGGCAAAATCCTGGCAATCAATTCTGATCCTTCGGCGGAAATATTCAAATTTGCGGACTACGGAATAATTGCGGATATTCAGGATTTCATACATGGATTCACGAATTATCTCAGTGAGGTCAGGTCCGGTATCCCAGGATCTTAAAACGGATTAAAGCTGTGGGGGAGCTATTTCATTACCTTGAATACGAAAATATATTCATGCCTGAAGACATAGAAACCGGATTTCAGCGCCCTGTATCTCCACAGGTTCTCATTGGTTCTTTTGGCTTTTGTATTCTGGATGTCCTTTACAACTATACCCCTCAGCTTCAGTCCCAGATCCTGAAGTGCAGCCATGGTTTTGAATCCCAGGGGTATAACTTCGCCTCCCCTGTACATGTCGCCTATTACGAGGCCGATGTGCGATTCCGGCTTCATGGCTGGTAGCATCCGCTTAATGGTTTCTTTAAGCTTCAGCACAAAATCCTCCAGATCAGGAGAGTTTGAAAGATCATCCGGATTATCAGAGAATTTTATTATGTCCCAATACGGGGGATGGACTATAGAAAGCCTGAAGCCGTCAATGTCGTATTTTGCAAGGAGTTCCGTAAAATCGTATGTCAGGGAGTTGCCATTTGTAACTTCAGAAACATACAAACTGTTATCTCTCTCGCTGAGGAGTGATTCCTTCACTTTCCGGTATATGTCAGGATTCAATTCTATTCCAATGGAGTTCCTTCCCAGATTCCTTGCCTCAAACAGTGTTGTTCCTGAACCACAGAATGGATCCAGCACCCACTCCCCTTCTTCTGTATATCTCGATATGAGCTGGAACGGTATCTGCGGTACAAAATTGCCCCAGTACCATGCTTTGTGATAATCGTTGCTGACCCTCTTTCCCATTATCCAAAGGCTATCTGTGTAGATATGATCGTAACCTTTCCAGAGATCCATATTGATCCCCTGCTTAATGTTCCAGTCGGGATTGGCAAGATTTCTGGAAAGTATCCCGAGATAGTGTTTCGCCCTCTCGAGAGTCTGAGACTTAAGGATCTGATTAATTTCCCTGAGAATCACAGATTTGTAGGAATCGTCAAGACCAGAATCTTCCGGGAGTTCTATGTTTATGAATTTCTGTTTTAATGAGCTAAGATTCCTTTCGTTGGAAGCCATTTCACAGATTTCCCGCAAAAATTTGATTGATTCAATTTGATTATTCTGAGGTAACAAGATCCTCCCTGACTGGAAGAATATGCATTGTTAACCTTAAGTTTTTTTGGTTTTTAACGGTATTTTGTTTTGAATCACATAAAACTCGACATAATGTTTTTTAGTTTATGCGGTAGCAAATTCCATTTTTACAAGACAGGGGATGAAATCGTGCGAAGAGTTCATAGATTGATAAGAGCCAGCTTGGAATTGAAACATTAAGAGAATACTATTATAGAAGAGAAGAGATATAAGAAGAGCATGCGAAAACAGATTCTGCAGGCAACTGAGGTCATTGGATGGGTGGCATAGGCATGGAGAAACCGGAAGAGCTCAAATATGTGGAGAGAGGCATTCCTGAAATTACGCCCATGGAGATCAGATCAATACCTGAAAGAGCAATCCTGGTTGTCGAGATGGAAGGCCCCCGTTAGCTGAGGGAGGATGAACAGTGCCTACTCAGATTATATCAAAGGACAGGAAGCCGTTACTCAGCAGAAATGTTCTCCTTATTGCCTTTTCTGCATTTTTTGCCGACATGGGTTATCAAGTGATACTTGCGGGTTTCCCTTATTTCCTTGTGTTCGTGATAGGAGCCCCGTATTATCTTTACGGTCTTGCAGAAGGCCTCAATTACGGCGTTGGATCGCTATTCGCTTTTGCCGGCGGAAAGCTTTCCGACAGGTATGGAAACAGGAGAATAGCCATAATCGGCAATGCCCTTATTCCCATACTATCGTTCACCGGATTCTCATCGACAGCAATAGAGGCAATATCAACGAGGGCAACAGGCTGGTGGTTCAGGAATCTCAGATCGCCTGCACGCCGATCCTTGTACTCACAGTCCGTCAACAGGGAGAACCGTTCAAGGGCTTTCGGGCTCCTTCATGGCCTTGATGTCGGCGGGGGCCTTCTTGCTACTTTCATCCTTCTTGGGCTGCTTTTCTATCACTGGCCTTTCAGGTACATATTCCTGGTAACTGCCGTACCACTCACAATATCGACACTTCTGATAATATTGACAAAGGTACCGGTTCAGGAAAAAACTAAAACTACAGTGGAAACCTCCAGGGAGGCGAGCACAGCAGTGATGGGGATATTTGCGTCCTCCGCACTCTTCGGTTTCAGTTTCTACAGCATGGGATTCCCCATACTTACGGTTTCCCAGGACACCCATAATCCACTTCTCGGAATTTTCACCTATACCCTTTTCATGGGAGTTTCCTCACTGGCTGGCCTTCTTTACGGAAGGATAGGAATAAAACGTGAAATCCCGGCACTGGGCATCCTTGGTTATATGATGGCCGGCATCGGATCGCTGGGTTTTGCAATATCGATATATTTTAACTTGGATTTTCTTTACTTTTACCTGTTTATCTCGCTCATCGGTTTTTCCACCGGAGCCATAGAGACACTGGAACCAACAATAATTTCAAAGGCAGTCCCCTCGCACAAGACAGGGACCGGAATGGGAAAACTTGGGGCCGCAAGAAGCATGGGACTGTTTTCTGGCAACCTAATAATGGGAATATTGTACTATTTCAGTTCCGAGTATTCGTACATTTATGCTTTCCTTGTGGCAATAATAGCCGGAATAGTGGTTCTGATCTCGGGAAAAGGTTATCAGCGGCTTACTTCATCCACCACTGATGGAACTATCTGAGAACTGCCCTGCATGGGGCACCGTCCAGATTCATCTTCAATGGAAGACACAGCAATTCGTAGTTTCCTGGCTTCACACCGCTCAGGTTAAGTCCTTCCAGTATCACCGTATCTTTCTCCAGCAGAATCTTGTGGATCTTCATTCCTTTCGTGCCAAATTTCTCGATGGACAGGTAATCAAGCCCTACAAGGTCGACATTCTTTGAAACAAGTTTTTCTGCGGCTTCTTCGGTGATGTAGCAGAAATCAGTACTGAAAGTATTGTAAAGCGACGAATTCTTCGTCTTGAAAAGTATCCTGCTGCTTGATGTGTCAGGTATGTCCGACGCTTTCACGGAATCCCCCACGACTTCAACAACTGTGACAGGGCCTACCATTTTTTCCATTGATATCTCGGACGATTTCCTGCCATTCGGGATAGCGTGCAGAGGAGCATCGAAATGTGTTCCGGAATGTGTTTCCATTATTATTCTTGTAATCTGCACACCGTTCTTTTCATGCGTAAAATAGTCGTACTGCTCGTATCTGGCATCTCCCGGGTAAGTTATAAGATTCCAGTCCAGAGGAAGTGATATATCAATCATCGTCTGCTTTCATTGCCGCTTTCATTATAACTTTTTACAGTTCTCCTGATAGAATGACCGCAAACAGGACAATCCTTGATGAATTTTGAGAATCTTCTGCCACAGCCTGTACATCTGAAATTCCATTTTATGATCCTCCTGATCTCTTTGAGATCCGCCCCTACATATGGGATACCCAGTTTTGAAGCCACATTCTCTATGGCAAAATCATCTGTTATGATTGTTGCCTCGTATTCCATGGCGAGTGCTATGACATCCAGATCGGTTTTACTCAACTTATTGAAATCTCCGCTTTCCCTGGCAACACGGGATACATCTTCCAGCGACTTGCCCTTTGGTTCCCGTATATCGAGGTCTTCCCGCAGCCATTCAATGTTCCTGGCGGTCTTGCCAAGGCTGATTTCATCAAGAACAGAAGAAGGAAAAATGAAATTTTCCTGGTTTGTGTTGATTCTTCCGGAAAGTATTGCGGAAGTATCCAGAACATAGAGACCGGACGACACTTTTTTGCACTTCGGAAAAATGGTCAGTCCCTCTCGTTGACAGGGACGTATTTTTTTGGCCCAGTTTCACCGCTGTATAATGCCTTGGGCCTGAATATCTTGTTGTCGCGTACATATTCCAGGGCTCTTGCAACCCATCCCGATATCCTGCCCACCGCAAAGATCGGGGTGAATATGTCGGGATTAAACCCTATTGAATAATAGAGCATTCCTGAATAGAAATCCACATTTGGGAATATTCCCTTTGAACCAAGCCGGCTTATCATAACCTCTTCTATCTTGTTTGCTGTCTTGAACAGAACCTGCTGTTTGTTGGCAGTAGTAACTCTTTCGGCAAACTGTTTCAGTATTTTGGCACGTGGATCATAGACTTTGTATACCCTGTGCCCGAAGCCCATTATCTTGTCTTTCCGGTCAATCATTTCACCGATTATCTTTTCAGCATTTTCTGGAACCCCGACCTTCTGGATTAGTGAAA
>JAJZOT010000345.1 GCA_021847855.1 Thermoplasmata archaeon
CCATATTTCGCATTCTCAAGTGATGCAATCTTATTCTCAAGGGCCATTCTGGTGGGATTCCCGCTTCTGGTGTATTCATAGCCCTTTGTTGGTTTCTCTGCATCCTTTCTTGCAAAGGTTGTAGAGAGGTATATGGATGACACCACCTCGCCAACCCCGTTCACGGTATCCGGTTCTTCGCCGATGTGTATTGACTTGGTTGAAAAATTCATCTAAGCTCACTCCATGAAACCATTTTGCCTCATCCAGTTATCGTTGTATATTTTACTAAGGTACCTGTAACCGGAATCCGGAAATAACATCAGGATGTTTTTATCCCTGAACGAATCTGATACCTTCAACGCTGCTGCTATTGCAGCCCCGGATGAACCTCCAGCGAATATCCCTTCTTCCCTTGCCAGTCTGCGTGTCATAAGGAAGCTCTCCTGGTCATTTACCGTTACAATGTCATCAATGACTGAAAAATCTACGGCCTTTACCAGATAATCCTCTCCTATTCCCTCAACTTTGTAAGTATGAGGCTTTACCATTTTTCCCGTCTTGAAGTAACTGTAGAAAACAGATCCTTCGGGATCTACGCCAATTACCTTTATGTCTGGATTCCTCTCCTTGAGATATTTCCCAATTCCTGAAATGGTGCCGCCTGTGCCAATGCCTGCCACAAGCACGTCTATCTCACCCTCCATCTGATCCCATATTTCAGGACCTGTTGAGACGTAATGTGCTTCAATGTTGTCAGGATTATTGTACTGGTCAGGGTAGTATGCATCGCTTTCCGCTGAGATCCTCCTGGCAACGCTGTAGTAACTCTCAGGAGAGTCGTAAGGTACGTCAGTCTTTGTGACAACAACCTCTGAGCCATATGCCTTCATCAGGTCAATCTTCTCCTGGCTCATCTTGTCAGGAATAGTTATTACGCATCTGTAGGATTTAACCGCGGAAATCATTGAAATTGAAGCGCCTGTATTTCCCGATGAATTTTCAACTATGGTATCATTAATTTTCCCAGCTTTTTCAGCCTTTTCGATTATATATCTGGCCATTCTGTCCTTTACGCTCCCTCCCGGATTAAAAAATTCCAGCTTTGCAAAGAGTCGGTTTTTTGGGCTGGTAATTCTGTTTATCTTCACAATCGGTGTGTTGCCAATGGTCTCCAGTATGTTTTCGTAAACTTTCAAGGTATCCCAATATGCTTAGACCTTCTGCAGATTATAATTTTTGCTCAGAAAGAGTTGCATATTTGAGCTATATCGGCAAAACCCTCTGCTGAACAACTATAATTTACATTTCTACGTTCCCCAGGGACGCTGTAATTCGATCGATTTCGAGAAATTCGCATATGTAAAAATGAAAGAGAAGTGTTATCTTCTCTTTCTCATCAATGCCACTGCAGATCCAATGACTGCAATCGCAACAACCGCCGCGACTATTATATAGAGATCGTTGGGTGATGTTCCTGTGGGGGACTTGTTTGTTGTGAATGTTATTGATACAGACACGTTACTTCCGTTCACTGTTACTGAGCCTTAACAGTGTTTTTGCTGAATCCGGAATTGAAGAGGATCCAATGATAGGAGGAAAGCTGCAGGAGAAGATAGAAGAGTTTACAGCTTTTCTTGGCACAGAACGGATAGTGTACGGCACAAAAAAGCCTGAAAAATGGTCCAGGTACTTGGCACAGTAACCCTCTGCCCCTGATTCGTGGCTTGAGCAATGGATCTCACTGTTTAGAATGCTCGTTTCAGATTCCCACTCTTAAATCTACCAATAGTCCTCTGCAAGGACTATGCCGTGTTCAAGGTACGCCTTCATGGAAGCCAGCATTACGGTCCAGCCTTCGCAATGTTCGTACGAATTATCCAGTGCTTTTTGATTTTGTTCGTAGCCAGAATGTACTATGGTAATCATAGTTCTGTCTTCACTTATTTTGTCAAAGGTCAATATAACTTCCGTCTTTTTCCCGTCCTCAGAAAACCAATCCAATTCAATTTTCTCGTTTTTAATAAGCTTACGAATTTTCATATCCTGTTCGAATGAAATATCCTTGAACTTCCATAACACGTTTTTTCCCTCAACCATGGGTGCACTTACTCCCCCTAGTGCAAAGTAACTGCCCACCTTCTCAGGGTTGACTACTGCATCAAAAACTTCCGATATGGGCCTTGCAATTTTTGTATGGACTACCACTTTAAACTTCATACTATTCACGAATGAATCATGTTACAGATAGATATAAATGTTAGGAAAAGCTAACATGTTTGTGAAAACATAACATGTCAGAGAATAACAACAGACACGAGGATGATGAAGCAGTATACAGGGCACTTTCTGATGCAAGGAGAAGAGAAATCCTGGATCTCGTAAAGACCAGGCCAATGACAACAGGAGAAATATGCTCCCATTTCAGCGAGCTTGATCGCTGCACTGTCATCATGCACATTGACATATTGAGAAAAGCTGATCTCATCGTTTCTAGGAAGGAGGGGAGGCACATGTGGAATTATCTCGATGCTTTGCCCATAAAGAGAATCCATGACAGATGGATTGGTCAGTACGCAAATCACGCAGTCGAAATGCTGGAAAAGCTTAAGGAAGGAATAGAAAATAGTTTATCTGGAAGGGAAAGCTAGCATTTTCCGATCATATTGGCGATGAGAGAGATGATGGGATAGCCGTTATACCTGGTACCAGCATAGTAGGATGCCGGGAGACATTGCTGGTGTGCCTCTTCCCTGTCTATGGGGCGCTTGGGGAAAGATA
>JAJZOT010000346.1 GCA_021847855.1 Thermoplasmata archaeon
TTCAAAATAGTGAAAATGGAAAATGTGAGTAAATGTATTTGTAAAATTCAGTGATGAAATAATCATACCAATGACAGCAGCGTAAAAAATATTGGAAACCCGCCTTTCGCCAGAGCTGCCTTCCTGGAGATTTTTACTTTTTTTCTCCTGAAAAAATGCCTTAGTGGCGAAATGGCTGCTTAAGGCGAAAATCAGAAGTACCAGAAGCCAGTTGAGAGAGCCAAGAAAGGCGACCACAAGGCCTACTGCGAATGCCGCAGCGGTACCTTTCAGATCAAATATGTTGAATACTCTGGAAGTAACAAATAATACTGCCAGAATGGAAAGAATTAGAATGGAATTCAGGGCGTTGAATATGATCTACCAACCTCTTTCCTGGAGCCTCATCTCTTTTGGCATCTGTTCAATGTCGAGGCCCTGCATGCCGGAAAGTCCTGCAGAAACATCACCTATTATCTTGTAGTCTTCGTAATTCTCCACTGCTTCCACAACAGCTCTTGCCATCTTAGCAGGGTCTTTAGACTTGAATATCCCACTTCCGACAAAAACACCATCCATGCCAAGTTTCATCATAAGAGCTCCGTCAGCCGGTGTTGCAACGCCACCTGCAGCAAAATTTACCACTGGCAGTCTTCCCATGCGTTTTATTTCTTTCAGTACCTTGAGAAGTTCGGCCTCGATTTTATCCGCGCTCATTTCATAGTAGAGGTTATAATCTGTGAGATAGTCTGCAGAACCGAACAAATCCGTTGAGACTGATTTCCTGAGTATCTTATATGAAGACGACATGGTTTCAGACACCTTTTTGAGCTCTTCTGAACTCAGGTCTCTGAGTATTTTTATCCCCTCATTCACCATTCTGATATGCCTGACCGCCTCGATTATATTGCCAGTTCCTGCTTCTCCTTTCGTTCTTATCATGGCCGCCCCTTCAAATATTCTCCTGACAGCCTCCGGAAGCACTCTTGCACCGCATACCACAGGAACCTTGAGCTCCCTCTTGTAAAGGTGAAAAAATGGATCTGCAGGTGTCAAAACTTCACTTTCATCCAGCATATCAACGCCTAGGGCTTCAAGGGTGTATCCTTCGGAAAGATGGCCTATCCGCACTTTAGCCATCACCGGAATTGAGACTGCATTGAGGATTTCCTTGATCTTTTCAGGATCGGCCATTCTTGCCACTCCTCCGGCAGCCCTTATGTCGGCCGGGACTCTTTCAAGCGCCATTACTGCAACCGCACCTGCCGATTCGGCAATGGAAGCCTGTTCCGCGTTTGTGACATCCATTATTACGCCACCTTTGGTCATCTTTGCAAAACCGCGTTTGAGAAGCTCGTCGCCAAACCTTAATTGGGAAATATCAATGGACATGATTTATCTCGGTAAGGATTGAAATAAGTTATATATAGGTTTATAGCGGAAGTCAGATCGGAAGACGTTACAGTGAGATACCATTATTTTTTTCACAAAAAAAATTTAATAATGCACAAACATAACACAGTTGAAACTTAATGGCCGACACCCGCAAAGACGGAGTAGCCATTATCATGCCGGTCATCAACGAACGTAAGAATCTTCAAGGACTTCTGCCACTGTTGGCTGAGTTCAACGTATTCGTTGTGGACGACGGAAGTAATGACGGTACTCAGGAGTTCTGTGAATCTTTGTCCCATGTCCATCTTATAGAACGTGGCAGGAAAATGGGGCTGGTCTCCGCGATTCTTGAAGGCTTCAGGCATGTCCCAGAAAACTGCGAGTATTCCATAGTTCTGGATTCTGATTTTTCACACGATCCGAAATACATACCGGAACTGCATAATTACGCGATTAAGAATGATGCTGATCTTGTAATTGGTTCCAGATACGCTCCGGGAGGTAAAAATGGGGACGAGCCTTTAAGGCGCTTCATAAGTGTATCCGGCAATATTGCATTCAGATCGGCATTCTCTTCCAGAGTTAAAGATGCAACAAGCGGATTCAGAGTTTATTCCAAACGTGCAATGGCTTTCCTTCTCGCCTCTCAATCTGCCGAACCAGTCAGCCCTTCCTACGCCGGTCAGATAGATGTCCTGAGAAGGCTGGAAAGCGCAAAGATGAAAGTAGCTGAATACCCAATAACATTCTACAGGAGAAAGAATGGTCGCAGCAATCTCAGAAATAGCGACATTATGGGATTCCTGTCATTGCTCATCAGAAAAGGCAATCTCATATCGTACGTAATGGTTGGTCTCTCAGGAATACTCGTGAATGAATTGATATTGTCTCTTCTTTTTGGAGTCATGGGTTACCCGGCTGAGTTATTCTCAATTGAGGTAAGTGTGGTTTCGAATTTCATTCTCAATGATCGACTTACCTTCGGAAAACGTGATTCTATTGTTTCCGAAGTATTCTTTTCCAGGCTCGCAAGATACAATTTCTACAGTCTTGGAGGCATTGGAATTAATGCTATCGTTTTCTACCTACTGGTTGCCTTGAATGTGGATATATTTATCTCCAATTTTGTGGGAATTGTATTCGCATTCTTGTTCACTTATATATCTTCGACATTTTTCGTCTGGGGTGAAAAAATCGCTTGAATATTGAACCGGAATTCCGCGAGAAGCTATCGAGAATAGCATTGATAGGCGAGAGTTGCGGTTTAGTAATAACTCCCGGCGTTCTGACATTTTATCTGGGATATGGCCCTCTCTTCTTAATAATACTGGAGTCACTGCTGATAATCGCCGGTTTCTTCACTCTTACGCTTGCACTTA
>JAJZOT010000347.1 GCA_021847855.1 Thermoplasmata archaeon
ATTCCAAACCTGGAATGTATCTGTTCAAGCCTTTCTTTAACTTCCCTGTTCGTGAGATTCTCAGCCACAGATATGGGCCCGAAGGGCCTGTTCATTCCGAGGCAGAAACCCTTCTCAATGTCTGCAGGATCTGCAACATTGTCTTCTATCAGCCTAACAGCCTCATTGATTTCCAGTGCGAAGATGTCCATTATCTCCACTGCAGTGGATGGTTCTGCCTTGGGAATCTTTGCCTTTCCATTCTCCCACTGATAAAATCCATGTCCGGTTTTTAATCCCAATTTTTTCTCGTTAATCATGTTCCCTATGAGCTTTGCCTTCCCGTAATCAGGATCTATCTCCCTTGCGTAATATTCCAGGGAATGGTATACTGTATCGACTCCAACATAATCCATCAGCTCGTAGGGGCCCATTGGGAGTCCCTGGCTCTTTGCAAAGGCATCCACAGCCTCTGGTTTGTCCATCTTTCTGTCCACGATTAGGGCGAAGAATAGTGATTCAGGTGCGCTGATCCTGTTCACCACGAATCCAGCAGTGTCTCTGTTGACCTTTATGGCAGTTTTTCCAAGTTTCTTCGAGAAATCATACACGTACTGGAACGCGGATTCCGCAGTTTTCTCCCCTTTTATTACTTCTATGAGTTTCATAAGAACAGGCGGGTTGAAGAAGTGCATTCCTACCAGCCTTTCTGGATTTTTCAATGATTCTGCTATCTCAGTTATCCTTATGTTTGATGTGTTTGTGGCAAGAATGCAGGTTGGTGATGCTGTTTTTTCTATCCTTGAGAACACATCCTTCTTCAGATCAAGAATTTCAGGTACTGCCTCTATGGCTATATCAGAATCCTTCAGTGCCTCATCCAGTGAGCCGGTAAAATTTATTCTTCCCATTATGGAATTTACATCCTCTTCCTTTATCTTCCCGGACTTGAGCATCCTTGCAAGGCTGTTCCTTATGGATGATTCTCCTTTCTGAAGGGCCTCCGGAAATGAGTCATAAACTGATACTGGGATTCCTGCCTGAGCTATCACCTGTGCTATTCCGCTCCCCATTATTCCTGAACCTACAACTGTCGCTTTTTTTGCTTCCACTCTCATCACTTCCTGAAATTTTTCACGAGGCCTGTTATTTTCATTGCGCTCATCATGTCCCCTGAAATCTTGATCTTGCCGGTCATGTATGCCATTACAGGATCTATTCCGCCATTGAAAAGACCTGTGAGTGTTTCTTCTGTCGCACTTATGGTCACGGTTGCTTCGGGAACTTCTCCCTTCACTACAGTCACTACATTATCCTTTATGCTGATACAGAATGGTTCTCCATTTCCGGGCTTGAACTGGAATGACTTGTTCATGCCAGCAATCTCTTTCTTCACGGCTTCGTCATTGCCATGCTTCTGGATCATTTCCCTTAAAATATCCTCTGACGCCATGATCATGAAGTGCGGTTTATATTATATTTTTATTGCTTTTCAGTAATACTTTTGTATTTAAAAAAAATAATTGTGAAGTTTTGTTATATCCAATAATTACTCACAGCGAGTCGACGATGTAAGTCGCGAAGGTTTCTTCCGGAAGGCTACCAACATGCATGGTCTCGCCGTTTAAAGTTATGTGTGGAACCTGCAGAACACCTACTTTATCTGCTTCTTCGCTGAAATCCATGGCTCCCACCATGATTCCTGTGAGATTGCTGTTGATCATAGCGAACCTGTGGGCAGATTTCACCATAGCAGGGCAGAACTGGCAATGTGGAGTCGTATATACCCTGATTTCTGCTGGAGTCTTTATTGACTGTATCTTATCAATGACGGTCTGGCTGAGATTTACCTTGCCTGTGGAGAATGCTTCAAGATCATCCATTAAAACAAGGAATTCATGACCTGAGGGGATGCCATAATACCTGACATTTCCTTCTTTGAAATGTTCCGAGAAAAGTATGATGACGGGGCCCTTTGTGATGCTGTATTTTTTCGCTTCACTGTCGTCTGTGTGAAATATATTGATCTTCATCCTGTTATCCATGGATGTTAATTCCTCCATCAGGGCCAGAGCATCTGAACAGGTATTGCACTGTTCACTGTCAAGAAAAATATTGATTGTAACCGGATCCTTCAGAGTCCTGTCAAACCTCTCCCTGATCTTTTTTACGTCATCATCTTTGAACCATATCATGATTCTATATTTTCAATCGGTATTAAAATTTGAACACATAAAACACATTTTTCATTCTTTTCTGTTTTGCCCTATTGAATCAATTAGATCTCTTTTTGGTAACGAAAAAGAGATGAAAAGTTGGTTAATACAGGGATAAAATAGGTAACTAGTATGAGTCATTCCATATACTTAGATGTTACATCTTCCCCAAGCTGACTCATGGGGCTTCCCGCTTCAGCGACTGGGGTTGCCATTACTGCTAGAGCTCCAATCTCCACGGGCTTAAATTCTGGTGTTATCTTGTCCTCAAACCCTTTTGTCTGGGTCTCGTACATCTGTTTAAGCTTGCTGATGGATAAACTATGAGATGCCTGAAAATCCCCGATATAATGTTCATAAGTACAGCGCAGATCGCAAACATGAATTTCACCGACCTATATAGGACACAACTCCTTCATTCAATGAAATCTGACAATGTTATTTGTTGCATCTATTCGATATTGATCTTATTTGGTAACATACCTTGATCATATTTGAAAATATTTATTTGCCTGCTTGCACATTACCATCTATGAAAGTTAGTTCAACCATA
>JAJZOT010000348.1 GCA_021847855.1 Thermoplasmata archaeon
TTCAGATATGACTATATAAAAACCGTGCACATGCTTGAAGAGATAGTTAATGATGAAAAATTCCTTGCAAAACTTAAGGAATTTTATATCCCCGCATGATCTGAACCGATAAAGTCCAGTGTGAAATAATGGAAAAAACCGAAGAAAGTAAACAGGTGAAGGTTGGATTCATTTACCTGAAGGATGACGATCCCAAAAAATCCACCATGAAAAAACTTGAGAGATTTGGACTGGCAAACATAACGAGACCTGGATCTGCAAGAGGAATGGTACTTCTCACACCATATGCGAAAAAGATGCTTCTTCCCTCTGATTCTGGTTTGATGAAAGACAGGGGAATATGTATCATAGAGGGATCATGGAAAAAACACGAAAGATTTGACAGCATAACCGGGCCCTATGCAAGGTTTCTTCCAAAATTGCTGGCAGTAAATCCCGTTAACTACGGAAAAATTGGGTTGCTTTCCTCTGTGGAGGCACTGGCCTCTGCTCTTTATATCACCGGTTTCCGGGATCAGGCAGGGTATGTTCTTTCAAAATTCAACTGGGGTATGAACTTTATCCAGGTAAATCTGGAACCATTAACCCTTTACTCCACAGCATCAAACGAGGATGAGATGAAAACCATGGAAGCTGAGTTTTTCTGACTGTTGCACCTTAACCGGATCTCTCCCATATATTCCCTTTCAATGCATATGTTCCGGCTGTATATTTTTCCACTATTTCCCCAATACTCTTCCTGAAATTTTCCGGAATGAGAGAGAATTTTTCGCTTTCCCATGGAAGGATATGAACGCCTTCAACATGAGATAGATTTTCTGGAATTGCCTGGCCGGAAAGGGACTGTTTGAGGAAATTCATCTCATCCGGATCAATTCTCATTCTCACCTTTTCAGCCTTTTCAATTATAAGTTTCCCGTCCTCAATACTGTACCCTATTTCCCCTGCCTTTCCTCCTGCATATTTAACGAAAAGCAAGATGCCTATACATTTTGTGCATTCACCGCATGGTATTATTTTTCCATTTCTGTAATGGCATGAGTGGCATGATCGCTGCAGCAGGTAAAGATCATGGTACCTGTGAATCAGCATCTTTTCAACGATTGAACCAAAAATCGGGTAGACTGCACTCCACAGTGATGAGTTTATTCCCTTTGAATGGAGGTATTCCGAGGTCATGCTGTTGAAATCCCATGTCTGATCAAAAACACCGTAATAGTGCTTTATTCCCCTGTAACCTTCCATCTCGCGTGGATCATCCAGTTCATCTCCCAGGAGAAGACCGCTTATGGAATAAGCCTTCAGCAATGGAATGAATGAAAACACATATACGGGAAATGTGAAAAGCTGGATGGGGTAATCATCTGCCCTTCTGTTCACAACTGCGAAATCCAGTATTTTCAATCTCAACTGTGCCCATCTGTAGAACCTGTCTATGTTTGACCAGACTTTCCTGACATTTTTGAAATTGCTGGAATAGTATTCATAAGACGTTTTTGCCGTAAGCCAGTGACCGCCGGATTCATTGAAGAAGAAGGCATAAGTTTCTGCCCCTGATTCTCTCAACATACCGTAAGTCAGAAGGCTTTCCTTGCCTCCAGATGATAGAACTGCCACACTGTTTCCCGGCCTGAATTGAACAGAGCCTTCGTTGTCTTTTCTTAATGGCGCCAGGATATCAGTTGCACCGTTTGCATTTTCCTCAGTTATGTCAGCTTCTGTGGGAAGATATTCTTTCTTTACAAACTCGTATCTCCTCCTGCAGAGCTTGTTCACAAAAACCTCCCTGTTGTTTATTTTCACATATTTTCCAATTATTTCAATATCATTATCAGAAACCGGAAAATCCAGTTCAAGTTTTCCCGTGAAATATGTGAAGTTTATTGCAGCCATTGCAAGCATCATTCCAGCTGCATTTTCATCAACTTCCACCTGGTCCGAATATGTGAAAATAAGTTCAAAACTCTCCTCATTTTCCCCGGTTACAAATGTTATGTTTCCCCTTACAGATCCATCGCCATGCTTCCCGGGTCTGACCCTGATTGAATCAAAGCATCTCACCCTTTCAGTATACTTCAATCAATCACTTACATGGAGCGAGAGGCCAGTTCCCTTGCAACTGAATCCAGTGGTTCCAGTGGGTTGAATACCGGAATTCCATATTTCCCCTGAAGATAGCTTATTGATTCCTTTATCTCTGAGTGATTCATATTTTCACTGTTTATTGATATTGCTATTACCTTCCTGTTTGACAGGTTTTCCAGTATGTTTATGTATTTGTCAAGTGGCGGTATTGGAAATTCCTCAAAGCCATCGAATGCTTTCCTCTTGGGGGCGTGCTGGAGTATTATTGCGTCTGGCCTGCATGCTCCAATAATCTCGAAACTTCCCGGATATGCCGGATGCAGCACAGACCCCTGTCCCTCCAGGAACATGTAGTCAGGTTTCTCCGCAATCCATGCCTCGTGGGTGATCCACTCCAGATTGCCCGGGATGAAATCATTGATCATGGAGTCCACAACAACAGTATACGGGAACCCCTGCATCCATGAAGTCTGTCCTGTGCCGATCATTACTGACTTCCTTCCAGACTGATTCATTGCCTGGTTCAGGAATACTGACGTTGTCCTCTTCCCTATTGCACTGTCTGTACCCAGTACCGCAATCTTTGTTGCCTTCACCTCTCTTATGGATCCGGTGAATGGCATCTTCATGTCCCTGAACATCTTCCTGACATCGATTATAT
>JAJZOT010000349.1 GCA_021847855.1 Thermoplasmata archaeon
ACAACGTCGGAGGCCTGCCGGAAAAGATGAACCTGAAGCTTGTTGAGCCTCTACGCGATCTCTACAAGGACGAGATAAGGGAAATTGCCAAATACCTGGGGCTGGAATCCTCCAAGCAGCCTTTTCCGGGGCCTGGACTTGCGGTGAGGATACTTGGCGACATCACACCTGAGCGGATTGCCATCATTAAGCGTGTTACTGAGATTGTGGAAACAGAGGTTGAGACAAAGCTCAAAAACAGTTTACCATGGCAGTATTTTGCCATACTTACGCCAGTGAGAACAACTGGTGTCCATGGCGACAAGCGATCATTCGGTGAAACCATTGCGATAAGGATGTTTGAGACCAGCGATGCCATGAGCGGAACATTCTCGAAGCCACCATGGGACTTCCTGGATCAGCTGTCAACGAAGATAACGAACGCGGTGACCGAGGTCAACAGGGTTGTCTACGACATCACTAACAAACCGCCTGCAACGATAGAATGGGAATGATATACATATCCCGGGATCAGTAACTATCATCTCCAATCCATTCACCCTGTTGCTCTGCGGACTTTCGGACAAGGAAAAGAGAGGATTGGGATAACTCCGGATCTGTTCAGGTTATCGCTGGGAACATGGAATCTGCTGACATTATCCAAAGCCACGGATCCGCAATAATAAGCAAGGAACCCAAAGATTCGACGGGAAACGAACCTGAAGAACCCGGTTAATTCCTCTGTCGATCAAGGAATTTCTTCATTTCGTCAAAGAAAAATGAGGGATTATCCAGATAGGCAGCGTGTTTCGCTCCCGGAACAATCTTGAGTTCTGAATTCTTTACAAGGTTTTTCAGGAGGACTCCATCCTCCTTCTTTATGACATCGTCAAATTCTCCCCAGAGTATGAGCATGGGAACGTTAATGCGTGGAAGATCATTCTTCATTGGCTCTACACCAGAACTTCCGATGACAACTGCAGATGAGACGATGTCTGGATAATCAACAAGAGTCCTCAGGGTGATGCCTCCTCCCATCGATGGTCCTACAAGGGTGAAATTGTGCAGCCCGAGTTTTCCACTGAAATCATGTACAAACCTTGAAGAGTTCTTGAAATCCCTTGAAAATTTATACTCAGGGTTGTCCTGTGAATTCCCGAATCCAGGATAATCAGGTGCATACACGTCATATCCATTTGCTGAAAATTTCTCAAACGCCTTGATTCCCATCCAGTCCTTTGAAGTAAAGCTTCTCCCGTGAAGAAGTACAAGCGCTCCGCGGTGGTTCAGCGAAATGGATGATCTGTAAAATACCTTATACCCTCCAATCTCTACGTAGGATTCATTTACCATGGCTTGGTATCTTATGATAGTATTTGTCCGTTTCAATTATTGCCTCATTGAACTGCAATAATTTTACAGCGTTCCAGGCAAGAAAACCCCGACCTTCAGGGAAGAGAAGAATTTCGCAACTTCTATGAATCGCAAAGGCATCAAGATCCAGGCTGAAGCTACGCCTGTGAAAACCATGAAGAAGTAGTGCATGAAATTCTTCATGCAGTGACCGATTCGGAAGGACTTCGACATGTGGTTTGATATGTCTATGTTCCGCAGCCTGGGTAGATGAATGGGTTGAAGGAATCTCCGGATTGCATGCGGACTGGCATGTAAGCAAGGAGCACTAACATCGCTAAAGAGACAACGTTCATGGCTGTTAGGACCCTGAAACTCGGTAATGGATTCTCGTAAAACTGCCTCGATCGAGGGATGAAGACGAAAAGAAAGCAAATAATACATAATAATATGTTATATTGTTCTGGTATGTATGGCTGGGTTTCAAGACTGCACTAAGATAGAATTTACGGAAGACGATGATCCCCGGGTCCCTCTCTGCAATTACTTCGGATACGATCCAATCTTTGTAGAAAATTTTAGAACCTTTGCCAATATAGAAAAACTTCTCCAAGGTATAAATAAAGACTATGAAAAAGCAATTTTAATCACAAACTGGGTTCACAATCAATGGAAACATAATGGCATTAACGAACCATCAGTTGCGGAACCTATACAGATTCTTAAAGAAGCGAAACTTGGCAAGAAATTTAGATGTGTGGAGTACAGCATAGTTCTCCATGCGGCACTTAACTGCTATGGTGTAAAATCCCGTGTTCTCTATTTAAGGACTCACGATGTTGAAACAAGACCTTTTGGAGCGGGACATGTCGTAGTAGAGTGTTATCTGGAAAACATGGGTAAGTGGGCACTCTTTGATCCTCAAGTGAATATCCATTTTGAGAAAAATGGGATCCCGCTTAACGCCGTCGAGTTACAACGAGAGCTAAATACATCTTCAGAAGACGTTTTGATGCTTGTCTCTAATGCCCGCCTGGCTAAACGCCTCAAGACGCGCTATTCAAAGTGGATATGCAAATACCTTTACTACTTTCATACGGATCAGGTAGCAGTCTTTCCTCCCAAGTATCCCCGGACTCAGATAGTTTTGATGCCCCTAAACGCAAAAGCACCAGCTAAGTTTCAGGGCACAGCGATCAGAGAGAATCTAATTCCAACAAATTCGTACAGGGCTTTTTATCACATGTGAGCGAGAAAACCCCACCTCCTCAGGGGTGGGATGAAAGCGAACACACATCTTTAATGATTACAAAGCAATTGCATAAATAGCATGTTCAGAGCCTGTAAGTTCCGATTGTATCCCAACGAGGAACAGCAACTTCTCCTGGAAAAGCACATCGGAT
>JAJZOT010000350.1 GCA_021847855.1 Thermoplasmata archaeon
TTGATGAAGTGTTCAAAAAACCTAAAAAGTTAGTTAATTAACGCATATTTTCTTAGAGAACCTTTATTTCTTTGGAAAATTTGTTAAAGGATACACATTTCCCGTTCCTGAATGTCACGGTATCCTCTATTCTAACGCCACCTTTTCCTGAAAGATATATCCCCGGCTCTATGGTGAAAACAGAGTTCTCCAGAACCTTTTCCCTGTTGTCCGGTACCAGGTATGGCTCCTCATGCACAGAGATCCCGAGGCCATGTCCGACTCTGTGTATGAATCTCTCTCCGTAACCTTCCTCTGTTATTACAGATCTGGCGATTCTGTCAGCATCACTATACAAACTATCTGTGTTGAGATCAGAAATCGTAGTTTCCTGTGCATTTCGGGTTATTTCGTATATTTTCAGCATTTCATCGGACGGATCTCCGAGAAATAACGTCCTTGTGGTGTCCGAGGCATATCCATGGAATCTGCCTCCGAAATCTATAACTATGGGTTCTCTGTAGTTGAGTTGCCTTATTCCAGGAATGTGGTGTGGAATTGCACTGTTCGATCCGAATGCCACAACAGATGGAAAAGCTTCCACATCAAGACCAGTGGACCTCATGTTATCGCCAAGGATTCCAGCAAGTTCTTTTTCAGTGATTCCCACTGTTATGGCGTTAAGAGTTTCTTCCAGGGCTCTTTCCGATTTGAGAACGGCAGTGGAAATGGCATTCAGTTCTTCCGTATCCTTCACCTTCCTCAACTTTGAAAACATTTCATCCGCCAGAAACTCTCTGAATTTCCGCGTGGAAAACAACTTCGAGTAATGGAAATATGGGAGGTTTCCGTCAACGGCTATGCTTTTAACTTTCCAGGCCTCAAGCATTTCATTTGCTATGCGATACGGGTCTTCACCGTCTTTCCAGCCTCTTACTTCATCAATCAGGGAATTCTCCTCAATCTGCTCCTTCATCAATAGTGGACCCAAAATTGAGGCATTTTCATGGGTGACAATGAGGATCGCGAGTCTCTCTGCGCTCTCTGTCTGGAATCCTGTAAAATAGAAAAAGTTCGGTCCGGGCGGTATCAAGAATGCGTCGATGCCATTCTCTTCCATAAGGTTTCTAAGTTTTTCAATCCTTTTTTTCTGATATCCAAAACTATCCGTCATAAATTATTGCTCCGAAGTTGTCATGCGCTGAATCTCTTCTGTGAATATCTGTATAGCCTCATCCAGACGAAGTACGTGATTAGGACGATGATGAATACCATGAACAGGTCGATAGCATCGACAAAGATCAGGTTACCTGTTGCTATTCCCTTGTCGATCAGCAGCATCAGGCCATTGTCCACAGAATAAGTCTTTCCGCCGACTCTTGTATATTCGCCTACCATTAGCCCTCCCCAGTAGCTCCCAAAGGCCGCCATTGATCCGGTTATGAGACCCGGTATGATGCCGGGGAAAGTGAGATATTTCGTTTTTTTCCATCCCTTGATACTGTATGTCTGCGTAATTACTTCGAGTTCCCTTGGAATTGATACAGCGGCCCCGTACACATTGAAGAAGATGTATGCGGCTGCAGAAAGGAATGTCACAAGCAGAACGTCAAATTCATAAGCCATTCCGGAACCGATGTAAACTGCAAGATTCGGAGTCAGAAACTCCACTATGACGGGGAAAAGGATGGGAGCAGGGATTGAGTAGATAATCTGGAATATACCGGTCCCGAATCTCCCTGATCGGCCTCTCCTGCCGAAGTACATTGCAATCGGAACCATGGCGATGAAGCTGAACAGGAAGACTATAAGGATCCTCAGTAGATCAAAACCTGTAGCAACTGCAAGCTGGAAAAGTGTGCCGGTGTTCGTCAGATATTCAAGAAATGCCACAGTAAATCCTGTGTCGGCAGCAACGAGAACTGCAATGCCCGTAAGAGACAGCAGAATAACTCCCGCCAATAAGTTGAGCTGCTTTTCTGAAATCCTAATACGTCTCCGCGGTTTTTCCGCGGAATTCCTGTCGGAACCGTTCAGGGTCAGATAAAGTGCTCCAACTCTGGAAGACAGAACATGAGTGATTCGGCTTCCGATTGCAGATACAAAAACATTGGTCTCCCTTTTCTTTCTTCCTTCTTCAGTGGAAGTTGTATCAAATGCGAACTCATGCGCCCTAAGTATAAGCGGATTTATTATAAAGTAATAGTTGAGGGCGATCGCAATCATGAGGAAGAGGATAAGCACGCCAATCATGAAAAAGGAGGAAGTCGCTGCAAACTGCACCGCAAGCGATCCTACTCCAAATACTGTGTAATTCTCGGAACCTATGGATATAACCTCACTGAGGGTTATGTAAAAAAGCCCGCTGGAGAACGAGGGCATAATGTTTGAGATTATGTGGGGATACGCAGCCGGCATGTAGAGATTGCGAATTTTTGAAATCAGGCCGAGATCGTATGCCTCGGAGAGCTGGAAATATTCCTCGGGAATGTGCGTTGTTGCCTCGTAAACTCCAAGAATAATATTCCAGAGGAGTGCAGTGATAATAAGGAAATCAGAGGCAAGCTCCACACCCATAAATCCTCCGATTCTCTCTATGAAAAAAACAAGTATTATCGGGAAGAATGAAATCACAGGCACGGCCTCAAGAATATCAGTTATGGGAATTATTATGGCGCCGGCAGACTTCACTCTCGCGGCAAAAACGCCGAGAACAAGGGCAATGCCTATGGACAGAAGCAT
>JAJZOT010000034.1 GCA_021847855.1 Thermoplasmata archaeon
CCAAGAGGACAAGAAGGAACAAACCTACCAGTACACCTGCACCTATACTTCCATACATCAGGCGATCAGAGTCCATGTTAGGATCACTACTAATTAGTAGGTTATTAAAACTTTCGCACCTGACATGATTCGAAAAAATATCTTAACTTCAGTCAAATAACGCCGTTTAAAGCCCGATAATGGCTAAAAAACGATACTTCACCCTCAGACGAGCGAAATTTAATTTGTCGAAGCCCGGAATTAAGAAAATAATATTACGCTCATGGACTATCAAGTTCTGAAGAAATAGATGTCTGAATCCAGAATCGGATACCTTGGAACGCCGGGAACATACAGTGAAGCTGCTGCGAGGAAGATGCATTCCGGAAAATTTGTTGGATTCAGGACCATACCAGACTTATTTAACGCTGTTATTGCCGGAACCGTTGATATTTCTGTGGTGCCCATAGAGAATTCGGTGGAAGGGTCTGTGGGGATAACAAGTGATCTTCTCTTCAGAAATGACGTTTACATAATTGGTGAAACTTATCTGAAAATTTCCCACTGCCTGATTTCATCCGATGATATGACTACTGACAAGGTAAAGATAATATTATCACATCCCCAGGCCCTTGGACAATGCTCGCGCTTTATATCTAAAGGGAATTATGAAGTGATACCGTTCCCGGATACCGTGGCAGCTGTTGTCGGAGTAAAGGATCGAATCTATCAGAATGCAGCTGCCATAGCAAGTGAAACGGCTGCTCAAATACACGGTATGAAAATTCTTGAACGTAACATCGGAGATTTTGATGAAAACTATACGCGCTTTGTTTCCCTGTCAAATAAAGAGGACACGTCCGGTAAAGTTCTGAGGAGCAAAACCTCCATCGTAGTGTCCGTGGACAACAAGCCCGGATCCCTACTCAAAGCTCTCGAGGTTTTCTATAAATATGGAATAAACATTTCAAAAATTGAGTCTAGGCCGGTAAGATTTACTCCCTGGAATTACATTTTCTTTCTCGACTTCGGCACAATTGAAGACCAGGATGCTGCAATGGACGAACTCAGGAAAAAAGTCTTGTCATACAAATTGCTTGGAAAATATCCCTCCACTCAGCCTTAAATTAACACGGAGGAATATTTCTGACTTCTTACGAGATCAGGCAATTTCTTATCTGTATTGATGACAAATTATGCATTATTGAATGGAATATGCACAAATAGGGGATTAGATTGCACCGAGCCATGCAAAAAAATAAAAAAATTGGAGCTTTGAGGGAGAGACGATCCTTCTCTCTGATAATCTCATAAGCTTCAGGGATGCTGAAATCACGCAATGAGCTCATTGTAATACACATGAAATACGCATGAATAAAGGTTTCGCCATTGATAATGGTAATTTTAACCTGAAAAATACGGGTCTGAATATGCATCCAATTTGGAGAGGTTACAAGATTGACCTAGGTTTTTAGAAAAAGTCTGAATGTATTACAAATGCTTCAATTTGCCGTATTACAGTTCGACATGTAGTTCAATATGTGTTTTTTTATTAAATCCCGACAGGTACATTTAGATCTATTTGAAGAGCTTGAGGCCTTTGTCCGTAAAAACTTCAAAATGTTCATCCGAAGTATAAAGTGAGCATCCATTGTTTATAGCTATTGACGCTACAATCGCGTCCATTCTTGGAACTGATTTTCCTTTTCTTTCAGCACTTAATTCCAACATAGCGGATAGTTCACTGTCATTTTTGCCGTATCCCAGTGTTGGTAGTTGTAAGACTAAGCGTGAATCTTTTGAGTATTTTTCTATTCCGTAAAGAACTTCGTGCATGTTCACTGAGCTGGTACAGTACTCTTCTCCGCTTTCGATGATTTTAAGCATGAGTGTTTCTCCCTTTTGGGAGTTCTTGTCCAGCACTTCGATGATAACATCCGTGTCCAGAAGAATCAATTTCTCTTCTCCCACCGTTTCTTCTTGATCTCACCAAGAAGTTTCTCCTTATCTTCAAACTCCACGCTTCCTCTCAGAGCCAAAAGTAGATCTTTCTTGCTCTGTGATTTGATCAGTCTATCCAGAAGCTCACTGAAACTTTCATTCTCTTTCTTGAATCCCATTAATTCATCATATACTGATTTCTTAATGGTAATGGTTTTGGGCATAACATATGTTTATGTTTAAACTTTATTTAATTTTTAGGCACCAGTCTTTACAATTGTTCTATTACTTATTATCAAAGGTATTCTCTTAAAATAATAAACAAACCCGAGTGGCCCCTTCTAACGGAATTATGCTTTGGTTCATTGTAGGTACCAAGATTTAACCATCACAAAGCCTCAATTACCTGTAAGTATTCTTTCTATGCCCCAGAGATCTAACAATAATGACTCTAACTTTTTAGATCCTTTTGATCACTACATCCATGATTTCCTTCAGATATGGCACTGATGAGGCTTGTGATGCCAATAATGTCAGACATAAGTGAGAAATGGGTAACCGGAAGAA
Organism: Thermoplasmata archaeon; assembly: GCA_021847855.1. The sequence goes on from JAJZOT010000034.1 coordinate 2,488, forward strand.
AATATATATCACCATGGAAATCAAATAGAGGTTGAACAGATATTTTCTGAATTGCAGCAGTTCCAGTACACTATTAAAAACAATAGCTGTGATCATTATAAAAACCTTATATCAGTAAATTGCAATGCATGATTATGGTTGCAGAAGATAAGCTAAAGTCCGCCATAGAGAATTCCAGGAAAGTTTCAGAGGACGGCTTACTCGTTATTTATGATCTGACAAGTGACATTGATTTTTCAAATCCAAAAAATGTGGCAAGAGCATTGTCCGAGGTATTCTTCGAAAAAGATGCATTGAACTGGTTCAAAGTTAATGACGACCAGGTAGATTTTGAACCCACATACAAAGTTCGCGTAGTTCTGGCGGAGGAACACAACCGGCAGCTTGAAAACACCGTGGATGACTTCCTCAAGGATCTGCAGAAAGAGGATATTTCCAAGGTCTACTCCAAGCAGATCAAGGATGGTGCAAGCCATGCCTCACACATTCAGTCAGCAATGGCCATCGGTGCGATCACATCAGCCCTATTTCGGCACTCAGAGAAAAAAGTCTATGCGGACTCAATTAGGGATGATCTCTTTGTTGATCTTCTTGAAAAGCTCGAAATCAGGTCACTTAATGGCAAGGATCTTATGGACTGGAAGAACCTCCCACTTTGACCAAATTCAAAAAAGGTAAATTTAACAATCCCAACCTTCTAATGATCTTGTTTCTTAGCGCTTATTATTTTTGATGCCACAGAGAACTTGGAAAAAATCCACCTCTCATTTATATCACGGAGCAGGAAAATATCTTATGGACCGGCCGGGATTTGCTCAATGTTTTTGCGAATACTCTTCAAAAGACGCTAGCTGGAATAAAAACCGTTGCAACCGATATGTCAATTGAAGCTTTAAACGGATATTGTCCTCCAGAACATCCAATTGATAAGAGCAGTTCCCGCACATCCCTATTTTTAAACCTTTGAAGATTTTCTGGGCAAATTAAAGAGGCACAAATGTTATATATCTTTTATACATTTATTATACAGAGAATATACATGGATTACACCACTATACAAATCAGTCGAACTACCAGAGAGAAACTGAATGGTCTTAGGGCATACAAGAGAATGACTTATGATGAATTGCTAAATGCACTTATGTCACTAATTCCCGAAGGAGATGAAGAGGGAACGTTTAGTGAAGACTTTAGGGCCTCTCTTTTGAGGAGCCTTCTTGATGTCAAAGAGGGTAAGACACACTCCACTGAAGAAGTGAAGAAACAACTGGGAATTCAGTGACAGATTATACTGTAGAATATTCGGAGGAGTCTTTTTTTCAACTTAGAGGTTTGAACACTCCTGTAGCTAAAAGGATTATACAGAAAATAGAAAGTACCAAGAGTGATCCGCACAGATTTTTCGTGAGACTTGTCGGTAGAACGGAATACAAGCTTAGGATCGGAGATTACAGAGTGATTGCGGATATTGTGGAAAATAGAAAAGTAATTATCATCAGGTCACTGGGGCATCGAAAGAGCATTTACAAATGATTTCAACTGCACTATAAGTTCAAGTGATTATCTGGGCATAGAATAATAAAAACAAGTCATAGAATGGACCGGTCGGGATTTGAACCCGAGGCCTCCTGCTTGCGAAGCAGGCGATCTACCGCTGATCTACCGGCCCAGTTTTATCTGAATGTTTGCAGTCGATAAAAAATATGCTGTCCTTCATCATTTTGAATATCATTCACTCATCCCACTCACCAGAAACCTTCAGTTTTAATATTCAATACGCATTTTAGCCAGTGGTTGAAAAATTCCTTTGTGGTAAGGTTGAACCAAGGGATTACCAGATAAACCTCTACATGGGTGCTAAAGAACAAAACACGCTAATTGTTTTACCTACTGGACTTGGGAAGACTGTGATAGCAGCCATGGTTGCTGAATATGTTATAGCACAAAAAAAGGACAACGTTCTTTTTCTTGCACCGACCAAACCACTTGTTTCCCAGCATTATGAAACCCTGAAGGATCTCCTGTCTCTCGATGAAAAGTCAATATCGAAGTTCACAGGAGAAGTGGATAATGAAGATCGTCTTCTCAGATGGGTCACCTCGAAACTGGTCGTTTCAACTCCACAGGTCGTCATAAACGACTTACGGAACGGGCTGTTTGATATTTCCAGATTCGGCCTCATAGTTTTTGATGAAGCACACAGAGCCAGTGGAAATTATGCCTACGTTGAAATTGCTTCCAGCTTCCTTGAGTGTAAAAAGAGGCTGATACTCGCAATAACTGCGAGTCCTGGTGCTGACAGAGACAGACTTGATGAAATTACAAAAGCACTTGGGATAGAAAGTGTAAGAATCAAAAGTGAAAATGACCCGGACGTTATGAAATATATGGGTGGAATTGAAATCGAAACCGTAATTCTCCCGGTTCCTGCCCACATAAAAGACGTTGCTGCGCTACTCCGTCAGGTAATAGATAATGTAAATTCAAAGATCAGGAGTTCAGGGATCATAAAGTCGGGAAGAATATCAAGAAGTGAACTGGCTTCAAAAGTTAGAGAGCTGGTTGAAGAGGCAAAGAACGGAAATAAAAACTTGTTTGGCGTGATTCCATACGTTACTGCCGCGATCCGTCTTGATTACCTGCTTGAATATCTGGAGAGTCAGGGGCTGGAAGTAGCATATGACTACATAACTGACATCCTGAACAGCGAGGAAAAAACCCTGAAAAGGACCGCTTCCATTGTTTCCAGAATGCCGGAATTCTCTGAATTCATGGCCAGACTGAAGGAGCTTCAATCAATTGGCGTGGAAAATAGCAAAATGGCAAAGGTTCTGGCTTTGTGTGAAGAACAGATTTCCGCGAATCCGGATTCGAGAGTTATTGTATTCACCCATTTCAGAAAAACTTCGGAACTTATGACCAACTACCTGAAAAGCAAGTCCACTCTGCTGAGGCCCACAAGGTTCATAGGCCAGTCATCACGTTCCGGAGATGAAGGACTGAGTCAGAAGGATCAGGAGATAATACTGCAGAAGTTCAGGAACAACGTATTCAATGTCCTGATTGCTACAAGCGTAGCGGAGGAAGGCCTGGATATCCCGGCAACGGACCTTGTTATATTCTTTGAGCCAGTGCCGTCGGAGATAAGGAGCATCCAGAGGCGTGGAAGAACAGGAAGAACTCACGCTGGAGAGGTAAAGATTCTCATATATGAGGGGACAAGGGACAGTGGATATTACTTTTCCAGCAAGAGAAAAGAGTCAAGAATGAAAACCAACATAGAAAGAATCCAGGACAAACCTGATCAGCCAGCTGGGAAAAAGGCCGTCAGGAAATCGAATCTTGACGATTATTTCAGTTGAATTCCTGGCCAATGTAAGCCAGTTTCGCGATCATTGCATCAAGCTGGATGAGATCTGTAGAGCCTTCGACAATCCTGAATTCAGCTTCACCTAGCGCCATTATTACCTGCAGCTTCTGCTTAGGCGGGATAAGTTCTTTCCTAACAACGGAGTGGACACCGCGTATTATGTCCATGCCTGAGAGACCCTGTTCAATCATCAGGCCGTCAAGCATATCCCTGGCATCTTCGAACAGTCCGCCTATAGCCTTGGACAGTAATGACTTGAACTGGCTGGAATTCGCCATTCCTGATATTTCATAGATTTTTGAGGCTGTAAGATCACCTGACGATTTTATTGTCTGAAGTATGTTCAAGGCTTTTCTCATATCGCCCTCGGCTATGTCGGTAATCGCCTCCATTGCGTCATCATTTATCTCAAAATTTTCCGCTTTTGTAATAATTCTGATACGCTTCTTCATTTCTTCAGGTTTTATTGGCTTGAATCTCATCACTACAGTTCTGGACTGTATGGGAAGAATGATCTGTGATGAATAGTTGCACGAGAACACGAATCTGGTGGTGGAAGAGTACATTTCCATAGTTCGTCTTAATGCAGCCTGCGCCTCCGGAGTGAGTTGATCAGCCTCGTCCAGAAATATAATTTTGAAACCAAGTGGATTGGATGGCATTATTCGTGCGAAGTCCTTGACGTTTTCCCGGATTATATCTATACCCCTTTCGTTCGACGCATTAAGTTCAAGGAAGTTCTCTTTCCAGTTCTCACCGAACAGTTCAATTGCCAGAACCAGTGCAGTGGATGTTTTACCGGTCCCTGCTGGTCCGGAGAATATAAGGTGAGGTAACTCTTTATGATTGACGAATGACTGAAGCTTTCTTATATTGTCTTCCTGGCCCACGATTTCCGATAGTTTCTTAGGCCTGTACTTTTCGATCCAGATATCTATCATTTAATTCACAGCGACTGTGCTCATGAAGTCGTGACCTTTAATTTAATTTTATCGCACCGTCGTTGCCGATCCGGATACTTAATTTCGTAAAACTACTACCAGTGATCCTGGTCACCACGCATTTTCCAATTCTGGATATCATTTCCCCATTTTTTTGTTTTCACAAAAAACTGAGATACCACGATGTTAATGGCATTTCAGAATCCCCAACCTGGAGTCAGATTAACTATAGTTCCCAACTGCAAAACAGCCAGAGAAACCGAAAAACTGTTCGTGAATACCTTAAGGCCTGTGGCAAGGATGTTACCAACGAATTGCCAAGAATAGAAGCTTCTGATCTAATAAACCCGCTTATATCCTTAAGAAACCGTTGGTTGTAGTAATGGAGATATTCCATCAGCACCGAATTTGTCCGATGTCAGTGGGAATACCACTGTCGGAAGGAGATCTTATACCTTCTTTCTCCAAAGTCGGCGGTAGCAGGAGTCTGTCTCAAGACATTTAGAAACTAAACAATTTCCAGGGGGCGATGAGGTCCTGAAGGAAGCTGTATTTTGATTTCGTCACCGGGAACAATATCTCCACTTTGTAATACGATGCCCATTATTCCTGCTTTGCGAATCAGATTGCCATTCTCATCACGATCCAGAACGGCGTTCATAAGCCCAGGGCTGAAATTGTTCAACTGGTTGCACGGATTTCGGAGACCAGTAATTTCTATTACCGCGGATTCACCAATGTGCAATCTTGTTCCGGCAGGTAGAGAGAGAAGTTCGATTCCGGCGGTTGTTATATTTTCGCCAATGTCACCCGGGGAAATATCATAACCTCTGCCTTTCAGCTCTGCAAACAATTCTGAATGAACAAGGTGAACCTGCCTGAGGTTAGGCTGGCTGGGATCTATGGCTACTTGAGAGCGATGCTTCACTGTAGTCCCAAAGTGGGCATCGCCTTCTACACCCTGCCCCTTTATAAGCCTGATATTCTTTTCACCTGCCTTTGAAAAGTTATGGCTGCTACTGCGGCTTACCGCCATTACCTTACCACAAATGAAATCAAAGTCACCAGCTTTATGTTTCGAGCCAGGTTCCACTTTTTTGGATATGCATCATATATTTTATTTATCTGATAGTGAGCAGTAAGACGGTACCTCTTGAGAGTAATACGGTTGAGCTGGACTGTTCGAAGGAACATATCGGTTTCAGTAGCCTGTTCGCTACAAATCTAAAGGTTGTGAACAGCCATCCGGGAGGTGATTGTTGATCTCCTGGCAAGGGTGGGGAAGTTGACTTGACGCTAAAAAAAGCGAAATTTATGATAAGTATCGCAAATCTCCTGCACTATCAATTTTAAATCTCAGAAGTCACGGAAATAACAAGGTCCTAGACACATGTGCAGTCTTCCAGAGTGATCAGAAAACTTTTTGAAGGCAAGAATGAAACGAGGCAGATATTTCGGATGAGATATCTTTAGATTTATGTATAATTCCTGACGCTACAATCTTAATCTATGGATTGTTGAATCTTTATGCCTAGATATCTCATTATGTATTGAGATCAGTGAAAAATATTGTTATTCTTGCTTCCGGCAAAGGTTCCAATTTACAAGCCATCATAGATGCCGTTGAGACCGGATCACTGGATGCGAACATAGCGGCAGTAATTTCGGACAAGAGAGATTCCGGTGCTCTGGAGAGAGCAGCTAAACACAGTATACCAACATTTGTGCTGATTCGCAACCAGAGCAACAGAGACACCTACTTCAATTTACTCTACGAAAGGCTTAGGGAAATAGATCCGGATCTAATAGTGCTCGCTGGATTCATGAAGATTATGCCTGCATGGCTTGTTGAAAAATTTCCACTAAAAGTAATAAATCTTCATCCATCACTCCTGCCATGCTTTGGCGGACCAGGTTTCTACGGGCACAAGGTTCATGAAAAGGTTATTGAAAGCGGGGCTAAAATTACGGGTTGTACGGTACATTTCGTAACTCCTGACGTTGATTCCGGCCCTATCGTGCTCCAGAAAGCCTTGGAAATACGCGACAATGACGATGCCGTATCACTTGCAGAAAGGCTCAGCCCACTGGAACACTCTCTGATCGTTGATGCGGTGAATTTCGTTCTTACAGGGAAATTCCAGATTGACGGGAACAGAGTTATCCGGAAAACCCTGTAACAGGAGGATTTTCACTGATTTTGCCTTTTTGCTTGATAAAAATGAGAATCAGCAATATTATAGCAGAGATTCCGGATACGAATATCCAGATGAATGCGATCACAATTGGAACAACGATATTCGGGTTAAGTATCTGGACTTCAAGGAAGCCGTTGAACATCCAGTGAATCGGGATATCCACATACAAACCGAATTTGAGGAAGCCGAATGCCAGAATGACCCCGACAAGAGCTGCTGTTACAAATTTTCCCCAGTCCCATGCTCCGAAAAAGATGTGGGCGTACCCGAACAGCATGCTTGTTATGGTAATGAGGATGTAATCGGCTTTACCGAATTTTATGCCATGCTTCTTCTTGATTACTCCCGGAATAACCATGGAGAGGAGTATGCTGATTCTGTTCAGATTCCTGCGTTTCGCGATGATTACTGAGAGTATGCCCAGAGGTATTATCCTGAAACCGAGTTCTTCCGCAAAAGGTGCGTAGATAAGCGAGGCATATGATAGGTAAGGATGCTGCTGGATACTCCTTTGTATGGATGTACCGCCAATACCTACTCCGAAAAAATTCTCTATAAGGGTAATTACTATGGTGAGCAAAAATCCCAGAGTCCCCATTGCAGCGAAATAACCGAATGGCTTGTCTATGACCCTATCACCTTCATTGTGCGGGTTCAGGAATAGCATTGCCATAAAAAAGAGCGAATAAAGAATCACCATTACGGTGATCAGCGAAATGACAGGTACATTGGGGAGAACCACCGGCAGGAGAAGAATGAAGAAATAAATTGGTACAGGCTCACTAAACTTTGAGGAGAAAGCGGGGCTGAACATGCTCCATACAGATATAATGAAGAAACTTACCGCAATGACCCAGGTAATTGCGAATATTATGTTGAAAATTCTGGAATCCAGTATATTTTTTT
>JAJZOT010000351.1 GCA_021847855.1 Thermoplasmata archaeon
TCTACCATTGGTTCGAGACTGGCAAGTGTGTCCATGCTGCTGATCTGTTTATACGCTTCGGGAATGCTGAAATCACGCAATGAGCTCATTATAAATACACATGAAACAGGCATGAATAAAGGTTTCGCCATTAATAACGGTCAGCACAACCTGACAAACACAGGTCTGAATGTACATCCGGTTTGAAGACTATTCTAAGATTGACCTGAGTTTTTAGAAAAAGTCTATTATCTATATTTAGCAGCTAAAATGCATTAATATTTACAGATACTATTTGGGGTATAGTTGCAATGTCTGGAAATAAAGTTTCTGTTGGCGAGGAAGCCACATCTTATCTGAGGTACTGGAACGGGGAAGACCTTGTTACACGCTTAAGAAAAATAGAGGGACAGGCAAGGGGAATAATCGGCATGATAGAAAAGGAACAAGCCTGTTCAAGCATTCTTTACCAGCTGTCTGCTATGAGCGGAGCACTCAGGGAGATATCAGGCATAATAAATACATGCGAGATGATCAGCAATGTTCTCGGGGACCTTGATAGCATGGATGAGGCTGAATTGAAAAGAAGGATAGTAGCGGCGAGAAAAAATCAAAAATTTTGAAGCCGAGGCAACCAGCTTGCAAACTTTTATGACAAACTCCTATTGTCAACAATCTCCAGACACTCTCATGCCGGTCATTGATAACTGATGGGTCTTATCAATTATTCCAGCCGCCTGATTGGTTCTGCATACGCATATTACGTAGGGAGTCCCTGATCTTCATGTAACTGAAGATTATCAGTATACCCGGAATTACACCACCTAAAAACAACTGGATCAGGCCAAGCACAAGAGCATTGGATTCGGCCTTTTCCAGGTTTTCCTGATCTATGGGTTTTAGAATGAGCAAATAATCAAGGACAATCCAGAATGAACCAAACGAAATTACAATGGGTAAGGCAAGTCCAAATATGGGAAATACCATTGCCGGTGTGCCTCCCGGCCCATAATATGAAGAGTTAACCGCAGCAGCAAAGAAAAATAGAATGACCAACACTCCAATGGACAGGAAAACCAGTTGCAATACGATAGCAGCTAATACCAGTCCCCTTGCACTATCGGCATCAATGTCAAGCATTATAATAAATTGAAACAGCAAGGGGAATTAAAACGTTTGCACAAAATTTCAAATTACTACTTCGCAAGCAATCCGGAAAGGAAAAAAACTAATTAAGATATGGCACAATTCTTACCAATGAATTATCGACTACTCGGAAAAACCGGTATCAAGGTGAGTGAACTCTGCCTTGGTACAATGACTTTCGGCAACGAGGCCGACAAGGCGACATCTTTCAAGATAATGGACAGGTTTTCTGACGAAGGAGGAAACTTCCTTGATACAGCAGACATTTACAACAAAGGCAAATCAGAAGAGATTCTCGGAGAATGGCTAAAAACCAGGGATAGAGAGGAGTTTATTATTGCCACCAAGGTTAGGTTTCGTACAGGAAACGGTCCGAATGGGGTGGGCCTGACCAGGAAACATATTCTGCACTCAATAGAGAAGAGCCTGGAAAGGCTCGGAACAGATTATGTGGACCTGCTCCAGGTTCATGCTTGGGATCCGCTAACTCCTCTTGAGGAGACTATGTCAGCTCTTGACAGCATCGTGCAGAACGGTAAGGTCAGATACATCGGCGCAAGTAACTTCAGAGGATGGCAACTTGCACTTTCTCTCGGGGTAAGCAGGTCGAGAGGATACGCTGAGTTTGTGAGCATTCAGCCGCAATACAGTCTTCTTTGCAGATCTACGGAATTTGAACTGATTCCCCTGAGCAGGCACGAGAATATCTCTGTGTTGCCTTGGAGTCCTCTCAAGGGCGGGCTGCTCTCCGGAAAGTACAGTCGTGATATGGACAGCACGCCGGAAGATTCCAGAATTGGCAGAATTATGAAGAGAGGAGGAAGACAGCTGTTCGGAAATAATGAAGAATACACATGGAAAGTGATAAACGGCCTGAAGGAGGTTGCCGGAAGAATTGAGCGCTCCCCTTCCCAGGTAGCACTGAACTGGCTGTTGAATAGGGTAGGCGTCACTTCACCAATAATAGGAGCAAGAAACATCGCCCAGCTTGAAGACAATCTTGGATCAACCGGCTGGACACTCGACAATGAAGATATGGATTATCTCGGGAACGTCAGCAGATTCTTTGTCACTTACCCATACGATGAGGAATCGGACAAACAGCAGAATGATGGAAGGATTCCGTAATCCCCTCATTATTTGCGGATAAGCATAATTCCGAATCGGAAAGGGGCAAGCCAGACTTTGACCCGGAACTACAAATAATGAATATATCCCGGGACTTCACTCAATTCGGGTTGAAGTTGATATTGGACTTTCCTGCAGAATGGATAAACATAGCCATCTAGCTATGCTCTGCTGACATGAAAATAATGGATAAACGCAAAAGCGAGCCCGTTTCAGTAGCCCGGTTTAATGTATTATCTTGATACCGTCAATGGAGTTCCAAATAATGCATTATAGTTGAATATGTAACATGACTGTTGATAAATGATCAACATAAAAAACCGTAAATATGATGCCGTACATGTTTCGCAGTGATCTGGGAGAAAGTACACCTGAAGCTGGATATGCAGTGTCTCGTTTCATTCAACTGTAATGAGCCCGTAGAAGCATTTACCAGGGAATATGGTAAAATGGGAATGGCTAC
>JAJZOT010000352.1 GCA_021847855.1 Thermoplasmata archaeon
AGACCTTTATACCTCCTACGGCATACTTAAGACACTGACCATAATAATGCCGGGTTCACTGGTAATATTGAATATTTTCGGTTACGCCGGCGGTTTTATGTCCCAGATAAAGAGACAGGAAGAGAATTATTCTGCCGGTTATCTGAAAAGCAATCTGGTGTTGTCACAAACGGGAAGAGAGAGGGAATCCAGTCAGGACGAGAGGAAAATTATAAGGGAATTCAAGGACGCCAGAAACGACAGTGAGGAAGGTGTTGGTGACTGGTCTTATCTATAAAAGGTACTGAACATTTCAAATATGTGATTGAATTTCTGTTACCATGATCGATGTCAAAAAACTCAGAGAAAATCCTGAGATTTTTTACAAGGTGGCTGAGAACAGGTTTTATGGTAAAGAATTCATAGATCGCTTTTTTGAACTTGACGGGAAATGGCGTGAGAATCTCAAGCAGATTAACGATCTTAAACACGAAAAGAACATTGCAACAGAAAGTATTTCACGTAAAATTAAGGAGAATGCTGATGTTGAGACCATAAAGGAAAGTGTCAGGGAGCTCAATAACAGGATTTCTGTGCTGGAAACTGAACAGAAGAATATTGAGACAGAACGGAACAGCGCAGTCTATGCTATTCCAAATCTTCTCCATGAAACCGTACCTATATGCAAGGGTGACGAAAATAACAGGGTTGTGAAGACATGGGGAGTCGCACAGGTATTCAGGGATGATGTTCCAGAGTTCAGAAATGCCACAAACAACGCAGGTCAGTACATGATAACAGAGAAAAAGCCCATTAGTCATGTTGATCTTGCTGAAAAGCTGAGCCTTGTTGATCTGGAAAGGGCAGGAAAGGTTGCCGGTGCAAGATTCTACTATTTGAAAAACAGACTTTTAAAACTGGAGATGGCACTTGAAAACTTTGCGGTTGATTTTCTTTCGGAAAGAGGTTTCTCTGTTGTGGAACCCCCATTCATGCTCAATTACCAGTCAATGGCCGGTGCTACAGACATGGAGACTTTCAGGGACACACTGTATAAAATTGATGGGGAGGACCTTTACCTCATTTCAACCTCAGAACATGCCATAGCATCCATGCTGCGTGGTGAAATACTTGATGAAAAAGAGTTACCATTGAGGATAGCTGGATTCTCCCCCTGTTTCAGGAAAGAGGCTGGAGCTCATGGGAAAGACACAAAAGGCATTTTCAGGGTTCACCAGTTCAACAAGATTGAACAGTTCATTTTCTGCAGAGAGGAAGATTCATGGGATTTTCTCGAGGAACTTCTGCAGAATTCTGAAGATATATTCAGAAAATTAAACATCCCTTACAGGGTTGTAAATGTCTGTTCAGGGGAGCTTGGATCACTGGCAGCCAAGAAATATGATATAGAGGCATGGTTTGGGTCCCAGGGGAAATTCCGTGAGGTTGTATCAGCCTCAAACGATACAGATTACCAGGCCAGATCGCTTGACATAAGATACAGGACAAAAGATGGGAACAGGACCCCGCACACATTGAACTCAACGGCTATTGCAACTACAAGAGTGCTCGTTGCAATAATGGAAAACAACCAGACCGACGATGGTGAAGGGATTATGGTTCCAGAAGCACTTGTACCTTACACTGGATTCGATCTCATAACCTCCGAATGATCTGTTTTATTATGCCGACCTCTCCGAATAAGCTATTTTAGCCGCCATGGGAGAATATTTCTTCCATCTGTCCACCAGAGGTATGAATTCTTCCGAAACTTTATCCATGATATTAAGGTACTCCAGTATTCCAAGAACAGACTGATCAGCATCCCTTACTGCGCTTATGAGATCACGGTTTCCGTTTGTGGAATCTCCACCTGAAAAAAGTCCAGGAATTGATGTCATTCCTTGTATATTCACTATTGGCTGCCCCTGTGGAGTCAACCTGAGTTTCCTGAGATATTCCTCCTCCATGAATGTGTAATCATTTTCCTGCCCCGTTGCCTCTATTACATAATCTGCATCTATTTCCTGCACTTTGTCCTTGTTTGGTACGGGCTTTGCTCTTCCTCTGCCATCTGAAACCATCTCATTCTGCCAGTATTTGACTGATACGACCCTGTTTCCCTTCTTTACGTATTCAAAGGGTGTCACTTCCCACACGTAGTGTACGCCTTCCTCCTCTGCCTCTTCCATTTCCTCTTCAGCGTTCATGGATGGGTAACCGGGTCGATCGACTTCCCTTCTACGATAAAATATATATGAGTTCTTGGCCCCTAGCCTGAGAGCAGTTCTTGATGAATCGTTGGCGGTGAAGCCTCCCCCTATTATTACAACATTCTTCCCCACGTCCACTCTTTCCCCGAAACTTGCTCTCCTTAAAAATTCAGTTGCGTGGACGACATTTTCTGCGTCACTTCCCGGAGTTCCCGTCATTCGTGGTTTCTGGTTACCGACAGACATGAATACAGCGTCATATGTAGTCATCAGTTCTTTGAAAGGGATGTCTTTTCCAACTTTTGTATTGAGGTGGACTTCCACCCCCTGGGACAGGATATATCCAATCTCTTTGTCCAGAACTTCCTGTGGTAGCCTGTACCTCGGTATGCCAGTCTTCATGAAACCACCGAGAGCAGGGAATTTTTCGTAAATTGTCACCTTCACACCCTGTATGGAAAGATAATAGGCTGCAGTGAGACCAGCGGGACCCCCACCTATAACTGCCACTTTCTTTCCA
>JAJZOT010000035.1 GCA_021847855.1 Thermoplasmata archaeon
TTCACCCGTTTTGCATCCATTATTTCATCGTCGCTTACCTTTGTTACAATGCCATCAGTATATTTTATAGAGATCAGTGCTTTTTCCCAGTTCACAGGATTGCCAATCCTTATTGCACTTGCTATGGTTTTTGCCTTCACTGGAACCAGATGATTGTCCCTGCCTGACCACAGGTTGTAAAATGGACTGGCCCCCTCGGCCTGGACTGACACTATTCTGGGAACGTGACTGATGATTCCCCAGTTCTTGAGTTCCTTCAACGCTTTTCCTGCCGCAGAAGTATTCCCAAGATTTCCGGCAGGCAGAGATATGAAATCACAGTCTCCTAACTTTTCCACAATCTCAAAAGTTATTGTTTTCTGTCCTTCCAGTCTCCATGGGTTCACAGAATTCATTATGTAGTATTTCTGGTTTTTCTCTGCCAGATTTGATATATAAGACATTGCAGCGTCAAAATCACCTGGAACATCAATGATATTTGCTCCATACGAGACTGCCTGAGCCATCTTTGATTCGGATATATTGCCCGATGGGATGAGAACATAACTTTCCATGTCTGCAATTGCGCTGTATGAGGCAGCAGAAGCTGAAGTATTACCAGTTGACGCGCAGATTGTACTTTTCCGCCCAAGCCGTTTAGCCTCTGAGATTGCAACAGTCATTCCCCTGTCCTTGAAGCTCCCCGTGGGATTTTCCCCCTCCTGTTTCATCCACAGTGACTTTATCCCGGACCACTGTGACACCCTTTCACTTTTGTAAATTTGTGTGTTGCCTTCTCCTCTGGTGACTATCATCTCTTGTGGAATGGATGGGTGGATTAATGGCCTGTACTTCCAGACACCACGTGAATCTGTATCAAGTGAATACTCTTCAGTTCTATGAACAACCTCGAAGAGACCACCGCACTTAGGGCAGACATAATTACTTCTGGATATGTTGAATACTGATCCGCAATGAACGCATTTGAGCGATGATAAATCCTGATGATCCATTAATAACAGTGCGTTATAAGATGCTCGGATAAAAAATGTTACTGGATGTATCAGACGTTTCTAGGTGACAGCTTCTCATGTCCCCCCATAAATTCATCGGATTACTGATATGCAGGGTAAACAGCCAGGAGTTATTGAAACAGGTTCTACATCCGGGAGACTTAGTATTTCACCTGTTTCTGGATGCCTATTTGGGATGCGTTATATATCAATGATTCCTAATATGTCAGGCAGTCACTTATTATTCTTCATTTTGATAAATGATAGGATTAGTATGAAAGAAAAAATGTCTCTTTTGCTGGTATCTGGGACTGCAGATAAACTCATGGCTGGGGCGATTATAGCATCCGGTGCAATAGCCAATGATATGGAAGTCGACATATTTGTAAGCTTCTGGGGTTTAATGGAGTTCAAGAAGGGAGCGAGTAAAAAAGTAAACCTGAGCTATGATGGAATTGAGATCAAAGATGAGGTATTAAAGAAGATGGAACAGAAGAAGATTCCGTCGTGGATGGATATGATCAAACAGGCCAAGGAGGTTGGAGACGTGAAGATATACGCATGTGCCATGTTCGCCGATCTTATGGACTTAAAGAAGGATGATCTGGATCCAGTTGTTGACGAGATAATTGGAGTATCACAGTTTGTGTCCATGGCCAAAGAGGCTAAAATGACATTGTTTATTTAAAGGTGGTAGAAATGAGCGAAGAAATTAAACCTACAAAGATTATAGATGCCAGAGGAAGCTATTGTCCCGGTCCTTTGATGGAACTCATAAAGGCTTATAAGCAGGCGAAAATCGGGGACATTATTTCCGTCTATTCAGGGGATAGCGGAACAAAAATTGATGCTCCTGCATGGGTTAAGAAAAGTGGAAATGAACTGTTGGGGGTATTCGACAGGGATGGCTATTTTGAGATTGTGGTTAAGAAAACCAGGTAAGTAAGTTGCATGTCTAACATTAAAAGAGCGCTTATACTTGGAGATGGAGCTGCTGGTACCATAATATCAAACAAACTCCGTCTTCTGACAGATAAAAAAGATCTTGAGATAGTGGTTATAGGTAACTCACCGAGTCATTACTTTAAGCCGGATGGGGTCCAGATACCTTTTGGACTGAAACAATACAGAAAAAGTGTCAAACCCACTGAATTTCTGTTCAATTCGGGAGTTAATTACGTAAGAGATGAAGCCACAGGCATAGACGTACAGAAGAGAGTGGTCACACTTAAATCTGGAAAGTCCTACAATTACGATTATCTCATTATAGCTACTGGCGATAGATTCACTCCGGAAGATGTTCCTGGGTATGAAGGTGAGGCGAAACATTTCTACAGTCTTAAAAATGCCCTTGAGTTAAAGACTGAACTTGAACATTTCAATGGGGGAGACATTGTTGTAGGGCAGGCAAGCATCCCCATACAGTGTCCGCCTGCACCCTACGAGTTCACATTTTTATTGGATCAGTATCTTAAAAATCGTGGAATAAGACAGAAGACAAACATACATTACATATATCCTCTAAATCGTGTATTCACAATACAGAATGTTTCCACATATATTGAGAAACTGTTTGAAGAGAGAGACATAATAGTCCACACCATGTTCAATGTTGATTCTATAGACAACAAAAGCAAAAAAGTACAGTCCCTAGAAGGAGAATCTGTGAACTACGATCTTTTGGTGCTGGTACCACCGCACAGGGGACAGAAATTCATAACAAATTCCGGACTGGCGAATGAATCCGGTTATGTCGACATCGATAAACACCACCTGAATTATGGAACATACGATGATGTATTTGTCATAGGGGATGCAACTAACCTTCCCATATCAAAAGCAGGTGCCACTGCTCATTTTCAATCAGAATACCTTTCCCATAGCATAGCACACGATGTGGGAGGAAGCGTCTATGAGAATGAATACAAAGGAGATGTTGCATGTACCACGATTACTGGAGGGGAAAAGGCAATTACTCTCTACTTCAACTATGAAAAACCACCAAGAACAAGTTTTCAGAGCAAAACTGACTTCCTTCTGAAATGGACATCCTCTGATACTTATTTCTCCGGGATGTTGAGAGGCATAATGTAAGGTGATATGATGGAAAATGATATGGATAAACTGGAACCGGTGCTCAGGGAATTATTGGATGATAGAGATTTCCTGGAATCACTTGTTAACATAATAAGACACATGAAGGGAGCAGGGATAGTGGATCTTGTAAACAACATCTCAACGGACTACCTTCCAACCGATATAGAGTTTCTTGGGAAGTTTTTTTCGTCCAAGGAATTTGTCTATGGAAGCCTTAAAACAGCAATTTCTCTGGTAAGCGTTCTTTATGCGTTTTCTGATGAGAAAACATCCGACCTCTTTAAAGCGATCATGTACAACCTGCCTTCAGCTACGGAAGAGATAATAACGAGTTCAAAACAAACTGGAAGGATGTCGGTTCGAAAACTGCTATCCAGGATGAAGGACCCGGAGATCGGCGCTGGAATGGAAATTGCGTTCACTTTGTTGAAGTTCATTGGCAGCGCATCAAAAAAGGTTGAAGAAAAGTAGTTTTTCCACTACTCTTCAGAGACCCATCTATTATTATCCAATTTAAGTTTAGATTTTTTGATATTGTACATGAATTGCTGTAATTTCGAAAAAAATCCCTGAGAGAAACGGGAAGACCTCAACATAACAGTATGAGAAGGTGACCATGAACTATTATCAATAAACTGCATCACAGTTCAGGTGGGTGCAGTGAAATACAGCCAGATCCCTGGACCAGGAGAGATCGGATCAAAACTCATCAGTGCACTTTCAGTAACACTACCAGAGGCCATATAATGCAGTGACATAAAGATATCCACGAGGAAAAACTGGAACTTAAACAAAAAAGTATGAAAACACGCTCTTTACAAAAGATTCTTTGCTTTAATTTTCATGGAACTTCCGTTTCAATATAGGTTTTAACGTAAATTTAGGTTTAGTGGTACCTTCACCTTCTTTTGGGTCTCTGATACTCAGCATCCCCTTCTGCTTTATCCGCATGGACGACATATCCTCGTTTCCTGACTGCGCTTATAATGCGCTCCCTGGAGATACCATGCTTTATTATTGCTGCATTTTCAGTGATCCTCTTCCCAAAATACTTTGAAAGTTCTTTGTTATTTGCTAGATCATTTATGATAGAGCTATCCTTTGCAAATAGGATATACTGGCTGGAGAGCAAAGAGACTTCATTCTCCTTTTCCCCGACATCGGTTATAAGGGTCACTATGTTTTGAGGCAGGGGTGTTCCACAGAGTTTTTCCAGTCTGGGCATAATGTCAGCACTGTTTCCGAAGGTGTTTAGGTATCTTACCAGTGACGCTTTGGTTATCCTTGTGACTATTACCTGATCTATCGATATCAATTCAGATAGTTCAGCAATGTACATTATGTCATCAATGGGAAGATGCGAATCGATCAACATTTCATAGTTTGGAAGCAGGGAAACCTTACCGCCAGTTTTCCTTCCGGCTGCTTGAAGAATGGGTTTAGTATTCTCCGGGCTGACATCTGAATTTTCGCTTCCCTGGATACACGTGTCCAGAGTTATCTCCTCTGATGACGTATTGATCTTTCCTGCAATATAGAGGGCCTGGAGATGCTCTAATATTGCTGTTTTGTAGACAGAATAGAAATAGTCTCGCGGAGACTTCAGTATCTCCCTCCTATAGTCGATGCTCGAATGATGCCATGATTCCCTGCTTATCTCGAAAACCAGTTTCCTGCACTCCTCAAAAACCGTGGTATTTTGAAGGACCAGATCGATTATTTCTGATACTTTGTACCTTTGTTTTTTTTCTAATAGGCCGATAATAATAGAATGGAATCTGCTAAACGTGATTCGTAATTTTGTGCTGTACCCAGTATCTTCCTCGATCTCGTGCGCATTTTGAAGTGCGTTCAAAAATTTTGTTTTTGAACTTTCGCTCCAATCCAGAATAGTTTTCCCGCTTTCGGTTAAGCCATAACGTGTTCTCGGTCCTTCTACCCAGAGCATGATGTGAGCTACAGTAAGGACGATCTCTATCGTTTGCCTTGAAATATGTGTCACTTGTGCTATCTTGGTTGCATCATGTTTCTTTCCTCCTCTCTCGAGGAATTCAGTGGCTAAAAGTATCGATACTACTTTCTCGTATGGTTGCTGGAACCCCTGGAGAGGTGCTTTGCCATCCTTGCTTGTAAGCTTCACTTCCAGGCCTAGATTTTCTCTGATCTTCCTGATGAATTCCGGTGATAGTATGACTGTACCTGTGGAGGTGCCGCGCTTATTGCACACAAGACATGTAATACCCTTTTCTATCAACGATACCTGGTCGGTCTGCCCGCCGTTCTTCAGCCGATCTAGGAAAGTTAAGGCAGGGATCCCGGCGTACCTGTCTTGAGAATCTATCAAGTTGATATATGAAAGAACGCCAAATTTGTTGTAAAGTTTACTTAACAAACTGCGTTCAGAATTTGAGAGCGATGAAAGCATGGCTTCAAAATTATTAGCTATTGTTGCATAGAGACCCGAGATGCCTTGCAAATCTTTTGTGGCGTTCCTGTATCCAATGGTACTCGCAATAGAATCGAGCAAGTTCTGATCATAGTTATTAAGGCAAGAAGGAAGATCGTCGGGTTCGTGATCATAAGGATAAGTTGCATTTCTTTGACTGACAAGTATGGTATATTCTGCTGGTATGGCATAAAATACGGGTGATTCGGGTGAAGGAATAGCAAATAACAGGTTCTTGCTCAAATATTTATGGACATTTTCCCTGAAGTCTGAAATATCTAACATAATTGCCGCTTCTACGGTGCCTCCGAGAAATGTTACAAACCTGAATATTGACCGATCTACGGAATAAGTATCGAAGACACTCGTGAAAAAGTAATCAGGTTGGGTGATCTTGTTGAAGATCCGTTGCAAGCGATATTCAGTAATCACATTATCAATGTTCTTCTTATTCCATGGAGGCTTCAAAACTGTTTTCTCTATATCGAGAAAATAAACGTCGTTGAGAGCGCCTAGAATTTCTGTGAGTGTATAAAACTTTCCGGCTTTGAACGTTACTTTGTCCATTTAGTCTCTTCCCGATCTTTTGACAATGTGTGTCATGCAAGAATTTTGTTTGGCTGTAGTTTGATCACCCCACCATCTATTAATCTTTGCACCGATTCTTATTCTAACCTCTGGACGTTTTTATAATGGATTGGATCGTTCCAACATTTCCGTTATATAGATCATGTTATGCAGCA
The DNA here is from genome assembly GCA_021847855.1 of Thermoplasmata archaeon. The sequence continues at coordinate 6,279 of JAJZOT010000035.1, forward strand.
AGTTCAATTAAAAACCTGTCTGCTTTCTGTGCAAGGAACTGGACAAAGTCTTCAGATGACATTTTGGATACACCATATTCAAAATATATATAACCATAATCTTTTATACTATGGCAGTCGTCAGTGGATTGATACACATTAACATGCCTAATTTTTTGGTTTCTGTAGATTAAGTGTTTCTCTGCTTTTATACAACTCAATAGTCTAATAAGGTAACTCCTCATAAAACATTAATTACTACATACATAATGGATTCGTTAGAATCCGGTATTTTCAATAAGAAATGATGTGAAAAATAATTATCTGATAATAAGCATATAATTCCCATATAGTTCATAACAATATTTTTATACTATAGTTAGTTGGATGTTTATGTTGGATGTGAGTGTTGTCGAGTACAATATGTTCCAATATGTGCAAGGATTTTCTTCGAACAGAGAAAACAGGGTGTTAAGGAAACACCACAGAGAGAGTTATAAGAAAGCGACCAAAGCTATTTTTTTGGCAGCATTGGTCTGCACTGTGGCTGGAGTTAGTTACGTGGCAATTGCAGGAGTGCCTGTTCTTCAGGACCTGGGTCATATGCTACCAGGTTCTTTAAGTGCAATGGGTTCTTCGAACGGGGTCTTCCTTTGGTATTATTTTTCCCATGGATTCACATTCCCCAATTTTGGAGCCTGGTTTGATTGGTTGACTGTAAGCCTTGGACTTTCCTACCCTATAGCAAAGATCATTGCCAGTGCTCTGGTAGCTGCTGGTTGGATAGATGAAGCAACCGCTGCTGGCATCCTTACCGCCACTGGATACGTTGGTATTGTCGCAGCTGCAGCAATAGCCGCGTTCTAGGTAGACAAAACTCTTATGGACAATTTTAAAAAACACTTGGTAATTGGCTCTCTGTATCCAATACCACTCATTTTATTTTTGCCAATCCTTTATATTTTTCATTTTAATAACATATTCTGGGGAATAATGCTGGCTTTCTCCGAACTCGTATCTGTGTTTTTTGTTTTTATGACTTACATTATAGACAAAAATGAAAAGCAGCTTAATTCTGCGTTTTTACATTACTTAAAGTCAAATAGCTTTGGCCCTTTATTTGTCCTTTGCCTCTTCCTTAGTGAGTACATGCTCTACTATCTCTTCTTTCACATATCCTTTATGAATATTATTATCATGAACTTGTTTCTAATCTCACTATTGTCATTGTTATTACTTAACCCGCTATCCAATAGAAAATATGACAAAATACCTTCTACTGAAAATGACCCAAAGATTGTAACGGCTGATCTGCTTGATGTGTTCCACAATTTCGGAATCGCTCCCCATCTGAAAATCATACGCACTGATAACCTTAAGGTTGCGAATGCTTATCAATCTAAAAAACATTATATATATGTTACAAGCTATCTGGCATCTAAGCTGACACATGAAGAACTGAAGGGAGTTGTTGCGCATGAAATAGCTCACTCAGTGATGAGAGACAACCTGAAACTATTGTTCTTTAACTGGCTGGTACTATCATTTGGTATCAATGGTTTGTTGTTGCCGTTTGTACTCAAGAGATACTATTTTATGGTGGTGGCATCCTTCATTCTCTTGTGGTTATTCTCCATGGTTTTGATCCCTATGGTTCAGAGAAGGTTCGAGATAAGGGCTGATTTGCTTGCGTGTAAGGTTGTAGGAAAAGAAGCTGTTATTTCAGCTTTGTGCAAAATAGACTCCTTCAACTTGATCCCTAATAAGTTCAGTTCTCTTTGGAACATGAATCATCCCTCCACATACATTCGAAAGAAAAAGATTGTTGAATGGAATGATGGATCTGAATAGGAAAAAATCACCAGAAGTAAAGATAGCCACTTTTCATCAAAGAATTCTTGCATATATTATTGATATTTCTGTTCTGATCTGCATATCGTCCTTTATTCTATTCCCGTTACATAAATCATTTGGTCTTTTCGATATACTGGAGACCTACTCATATGGTTTGAGTGGCATCAGTGCATCATACATAACAAATCTGCTGATTTCTGTGATTATTTTTATAGCAATCTCTTACGTATATTTCTTCTTTGAGATTTACGGAAATTTATCTGTGGGGAATAAGCTTTCACGCATAAGGACAGTATTATTAAAGACTGATAAAAATAGTTACCTGATTCCCGTTCTGATAAGGTCTGCAGTGAAAGCGTTTCCCATCTCAAATCTTGCAGATTCACTATGGTTACTTAGAAAGAAATCTAAACCGCAAAAGTTGACTGAACAACATTTTGGGGTTTACCTCATAAACACGGGTAAAAATCATCTATCAGATTACCTGATAATGTCGTTGATTTTGTACTACCTCCCTCTCATGACAGTTTTCATAATAACAATACTATCGGGAGACCATATTTCTACTGTAACCTCCCAAAGTCTGAATTCGTCTCAAAATATGGATTTCCATCAGTTAAGTGCCATAATAGCTAACAACAATTTCTCATTTGACCTTCAACTGGAGCTTGGAGGAATATTCTTGCTGATACCAACTTTCTTCATAATTTATACCTCTTCATTGTTGGAGGGGTCTGTAATGGGACTGGCGTATCTATCTAGCAAGGTCACATTAGAACATAAAGTGCTTCCGCAGTTCTTCCCGGAGACTATGGCGTATGTCTTTGGAATAACTTTCGCGATCTGCCTGACTATTATACTTGCAAGCTTTATTGAAAGCTACATAAGAGGAGTCGAATATGCTGTTTTCGAAAGAATATGGAAACAGCAACTAATACGAATGGTCTTTTTGTTCTCTATTTCTTTAATTCTCATATTAATTGCAGCTTCAATTGAGTCAGCTATTCTGACCTGAATATACAATTCCTCAATCACAACTGACCACTCATTCATATCCTCCCTCAGGAGAGAGACTCTTACCTTGATGCTCTTGAGTCCGCCCATCGCAATGGCATGGAAAAATTAGCAGGGTTCCTTGTATATAGCGAACATCTAAAACCAAAGAATGAGCCTATCCCCAATATCAGTAACTTGTCACTTGCTGGAGTTGGAACAACACCCGACAACGCATCTTACATGCTGAATTTTAGCAGTCCATTCAGCATTAATCCCCATTGGATAAAATTATCCGCATTTTCTGGAAGTTATGCGTCCTTATTGACTTATAGTGGCCATTTATCTAGCGGATTCGAATACACAGATATTTCAGGGTTTCATAATGCTGTATCCATTACGAACTGGAATGGTAGCTCAAGCGGAATATTTTCAAATGTGACTATAAAGATTGATTCTTGGAGTGTACCAGGTCACTCATTCACCAAATATGGTTCTTCTCTTGAAATCACTTACAATAACAACACTATCTTATCAAAAGAAAATACCCAAAGCCGGACATTTCGGAAGAGGATCTGAAAGAACTCAAGAAGATCGAGACTGTGTGAATATTATTAAACCCTTCATTTCACGGCTTTCAGAGGCGATAGGTTTATTCATGAAGCCGTATTATACTATGTGATGAGTGGATCATACATCTCAGGAACAGGCAGAAGACAGCTCTTATTACTTCCGGACATGATTGAAAACTACATTGAAGAGGATAA
>JAJZOT010000036.1 GCA_021847855.1 Thermoplasmata archaeon
TTGAAGCCTTAGTGCTGGACAGTATGATCTTCTTCAATTGCTCTTGTGAAGGGGTCCTCTGGCCGTTAAGAGTTGTCGGTATCCTAGCGTTCTTTATCTTGATTAGCTTTGTAAGAACTATGGAATTGTACTTTAGCCATGACCGGTCCGTCTTAAGGCAGGAATCGATATATGACCCTCAGCTTGTTAAATTAAAAGAGCCACGGTGATTGATGCAGTTAACGTGACCATTATGTACATTATATATTTTCTCACGTTTCCATTCATTATCTTCAACGCGATTTTTCTGGATGCTCTTTCATATTTTCCAAAGAATGACATGAGTACCAGATAAACTATATCGAATCTGTGGGCCAGGTAATCATTGTCGATCAGATTCTCTATTTTTGGAAATAACCTATAGAATGTTATTCTTGTCGGATTTGAATAATTGAACGAGTTGTATGTTTTTTTTCTCTCTATCCCCCCAGACCAAGGTTGGACTTCACGGTAATTCCGTGGTTTAATAATATAAATAAAAAAGAGTATAACAGACATTGTTAGAATTATAAAAGTCGGGGATACCACGCCAAAAACTCCATTTCTGAAAGGAGAGAATATCATGTATCCATTTGGTACAATTTCTCCTCCGGACAGGAAGTTTGTTCCGACTTTGCCACTCTGCGCAGGCAAACTGAAGAGATAAAACAACGCTGGAGATATCAGGGGAAGTATCAGCAGAAGATATCCTGCAGTATATCTCTTTTTGGATTCAGCAGTCGAAGAAGTCTTGTCCGCAGATATTCCCATGAAAGAAACAAATTTTGTGAAGACAACCACAGAGATTCCCGCTCCTAGGGCAGCCAGAGAACCAGCAATTACTGCGACAATTGAATAATATTGAATGCCTGAAAGAGACATGATGAAAAGGCTTTCAAGCAATATCCATTCCCCTATTCCGCCCCCAAAGGGAACTAATCCCATCATGGAAATTGAAGCTATTATTAGCCCTTTCTTTGAAATACTTCTCCATTCCGGGCCGTTGAAAGAATCTGTGCTGAATGGTGTCGAACTTAGAATTATGGATTTCCCGATGCCGTGCATCAACGCAAATATGAGAACCCCTATTGAAGCAAATTGTGCCAGTTGAATGTCCCCCATCATTGTAGAAAGAGAGGAAACCCCTGTAAGAACGATCATGGCACCAATGTTCTCCACTGTGCTATAGGCTGCAAGTATTCTCGGATTCTCGGAAGAACTCGCGTATACCGCTCCAACAAAAATTGAGAAAGATCCCATGATAATCAGTGCTATTGGCAACACCTGAAAGTTGACAGACTGTATTAGTGAGGAATCTATTCCGTATATGGAGATGGTGGGAATCATTACACCCAGGATCATTGCCCGTGAGGAATCAATACCACTCATTCCAAGAGAATACCATTCTGATACCTGAAGGGGGATGACTCCACCCTTGATGACAAACCCCGCTATCCAGAGTGACAGGGAAAGAGGATTGTTCAGGAGGTATACCAGAGAAAATGAACCGCTGACAGAGTATGAGACTGCTGCTCCTGCAATCAGGAGGAGCGTACTGATTTCCCCGATACCGAGGAAGACGTATGAAGCGAGAAGTCCTCTACGGTTATATAAGCCAAGAATAAAAATTGCTGAAATTGTGAAAACTTCCCAGAAAATAATTAGCGTTACAGAGTTGCCGGAAAAAAGAGTACCAACAATTCCGAAGAAAAGGAACGTGCCGAAAAAAGATCTTGTTCTGGTCCAGTTTGCCAGTATTGTGTTGAAACCTGAAATCATAAAAACTGTCGATAAGATCAATAAAAACGATGCAGATATGGAATCAAGCGAAAGCTGGAAATGCCCCAGCGTGTACTGCTGAATACTGATGTTTCCTGTCAGATCTAGGACGCTTGTTGCTATGAGGAAAGATGAAATTACAATTGTGGATAACCGTTCTGCTTTTTTGCTATAGATTGAGCTTAGAGCAGTAAATCCAGTCAGAATAAGGATATAAATTACATTCAAGGCATTCCCCTCAACTTCTGTATCGCATTTATTATGACGAATGGATCTGGGGGACATCCGGGCACAATAACATCCGTATTCAGGGCAGTGGACACCGATTTACCGAGTATTCCTCCCGATATTGCACACGTTCCTGTTGCAAAGACAACTCTTGGTTCAGCCATTGATTCAAACGCCCTTAAAACAGCGTCCTTCATTCCTTCTGTAAGTATTCCAGAGATCATCAGGGCATCCGCCTGTCTTGGGGTATTTGTGAACGTGATTCCAAGTCTTGTCCCGTCATATTGTGGACTGGACAGAGCCATAATCTCCAGGTTACATGCGCCGCAAGACCCGGAATCCATGGCATATATCTTTATGGACCTCTCGAGTTCACGTATCACTTTTCTGTTTTGCGATGAGTGTACGTCCATGGAAGGTTCAAAACTGGGGGAACACATTCCACATGAAATACATGAACCGTGAATTACGATGCCATCCTTTATGGCTCCTGAAGGGCAGTATGGATTCTTGTCGCCGCCCTTGTGAATTGGTATGGTAGACCATGGTGAAACCGTCTCATTTTCGCCTGAGGGGAACTTTGTTGTCACAATTCCCTTTCTTAATGATCTTAATATCCACGCTTTCATAATACATCTCCCATCTCTGAAATCCATATTCCCAGACTTTCGAACCCGAAAAGAAAATCTGCAAATGTGTTTCCTTTCATTGATTTGGAAAATGCCCTTAGGTTCAATTGGGACGGGCTCAACAAACTTACGTGAGATATTACATCTTTTTGAAACTGGAGTATGATTGATACATCACCAGAGGGTGTTTCCAGAAAACCACCTACCTTACAGTTGCCAAGAGCAGGAAAGTTTTTGTTGTCTGCAGGAACCCTGAGTACCTTTGAAGTAACCTGCTTGATCAATTTTGCAGATTCAGGAATTTCATGTGACCTGACTATGAACCTCGAAAGTGAATCTCCACCATCCCAGTTTATGCATTTGAAACTGAGATCTTTATAGTAAGAATGAAATTGTCTTCCATCTAATGGTATGCCGCTCGCCCTCAGCGCTGGTCCTGCGCTGTCTTCCCCGGTAATTATGGCAGTCCTGTCCGTTCTGTCGATGAAGATTCTTGAATCGAGAAGCGTGTTCAAAATTTCTTCATATTCTCCTGAGATCCTCTCGATGTCTGAATCAATTCCATTGAGATCAATGCTTCTTGCGAGCCCACCTGGTTTATTCAACCCGAAGAAATAACGGTGTCCAAATCTACTGGCAATAATTCTCAGGAGTTTTTCCCTAATCAACAGAATGTTCATATGAGCTATGTTCTGTGAAGCCCCGCCGGTCAGTCTGGAAGCTACGAACAAATGTGAACTTATTCTCTCAAGTTCAACCATAACTACCCTCGCGAGTTTCACTTCGTCCGGTATATCCAGTCCTGCTGCCCTTTCGCAGGCATCGCAAAATAATGTCGAATATGAGGCAGAATGTACTCCATTCAGTCTTTCCAGTCTTAAAAGCCCCTCCATTGGAGTAAGGCCAGTTACTCTGATTGACCTATTCTTAAAAGAGGTGTCATAATTCACGCTCTCGATCTTTTCACCATAGGTAAGTATGTCAAAGTAGACGCTTTCCACCATCCCTCCGGTTGAAGGTCCGTATGGAAACATAGTCAATTTTGTACCGATCGGACGGGTAATTGCCTCAGTATTTTTTGCAGAGTCATTTTCCACATCACCGGTTCCAAGCTCATCAGAGAATCGAGAAAGCGTTGTCCCTTCCCCATCATACAGATGTGCTCGCATCCTCTGGGTCACAATATCCCTCCGAGGAAGAGGAATGTAAAAATTCCTGAAACGATGATTGCGGTTCCTGTTATGATTGTCTGCTGGATAGATATTCTTGTTGGGCTGCGGATATGGGACATGCTGAATACCATGTTTAAAACCTTATAATTGATGGAGAGGAAAATAATAGTGATGAGGGCAACCACAACAATTGCCACAACCCCAAGCCCTTCAGAGTAAAGCCCGGATATGATAAAAAATTCACCGAGGAAAGTTCCAAAAGGGGGGGCTCCGGAAACAGAAAGAGTGGAGAGTATCAATGTGTATGAAGTGAATGGCTGGTTTGTCCAGAGGTTGGTTATCTGGGACATGTTTCTTGTTCCATACACTTCAATGACATTTCCACTTGAATAGAAAGCACCCGCTTTGCCAAATGCGTGCGTGAGTATGATTATTATCGAGCCTAACAATGCCATATTTCCAAGCACAAACCCAAGAAGTATTAGAGACATGTTCTCCATGGTCGAATAAGCATACATTCTCTTGATGTCCTTCTGTGATGCCATAACCAATGCGACAAACAAGAGTGTGATCAGGGCAAAAAATATGCTTGTTCCGTAGATAAGTTGCATATTTATTGTGTGTATAATGATATATATTGCATAAACAGCTATTGGAAGCAGAACCGCAGAAAATATGGCACTGATTTCCGATGGCGCCCTCCCATGGGCGTCAGGAAGCCAGGAATGCATGGGGAAAATTCCTGCTTTTGTGCCGAATCCAATTATGCCAAATAGGGCAGCCAACGCGAGGATCTGCGAAGGGTTTGACCTTGAATCCATTAGTACGGTTATTTCCAGCGTTCCAAATATCCTGTATATGAGTATTATGGAAACAAGAGCAATGGAGAGACCTGCCGACACGATCACGACATAACGCCATGCAGCCTCTATATCAGCTGAATCTCCTTCTATTATTATCAGTATCGCGCTGGAAGCGGTTGTTCCTTCTATTCCTATCCACAATAGACCCAGATTATTGATAACAAGGGAAAAAATCATTGTGAACGTAAACATGCTCATCAATGACATATGCAGCCGGATATTCCTTGATTCTCCAAGTTTTCTGTGATAACCCGTTGCATATACGACGGAGAACAGATTTATCGAGGTAACGCAGAGCAGGATGTATCTGTTGATATCGTTCAGGTAAAAGTAGGAATAGATCCCCGAAGGAAGCATGAAAACTATACCCGAGAGAAGACCGGTTGCCAGGGATGCGATGATGGACATTACCCTGAAATGCTTTGAAAAATACATCATGCCGGATAATGCCGGGACCAAAAGCATAACGAGAATCCAAGTGTATCCGGATACTATCATCCCTTCATCTCCTCAAACGTCTGAGTGTCAGATTTATCAGTTATAAGGACCATGGAAACTATCAGAAGCGCAAGGACATCCAGAAGCACACTGACTTCTATTATGAGTGGGAGAGAGATTATCCCCAGGCTCAACATAACTATGGCATTTTCCTCCTCAACGTAACCTAGAAATTGGGAAAATTTGCTCTTTCTGGATCCGATAAGGAATATGCCCTGGAACAAAAGTGCAAAACCACCATCACCTATCGTTTCATATCCGAGCGGTGAGAACAGGATTCTATAAGTTATGAAAGAGAAGATCAATATGAGAATGCTTATTATGCCAATCCATGAAGCATCTCCGACCCTCTCCCTCAATGTGAAAGGTGTACTACTTATCTTTGAACTTAGAATCCTGCTAGTAAGGATTCCCCTTAGAATTATGATGAGGATGCCTAGGATTATTAGTTCAAGCTCATTTCCCAAGAATCCCAGAATTATGATATAACTCGAGAGAAGAATTGACTGTACCGACACTATTCTGATTTTATGGGAGATAAATGTTCCGAGCTGAGCCCATATTGCACTCAGTATTATTGCTGCGATTATTAGATCCAGAATCTGCTGAATGTTCACGAGAAACCCCCCGCAGCAAACAGGATCACAGAGAGGACTGAGAGGATGAAAGATAGGGCCAGAAAATCTGTTATCTTGAATATCCTTAGTCTTGCGATGCTCTGTTCAAGCAAAACAAGCAATACTATGAGCATGACCCATTTCAGGAACATTATTGGTATATCTATCAAGGAACCAATCAAACCCGGCTGGAGCCCCCAAGGAAAGATGAATACGTTGAGGAGTAGGGACCCCAGGAGATATTGCTTTATGAATGAAGAATACCGTATGAAAAACATGTTTTTCCCTCCGTATTCATAAGTCCTCCCCTCCTCTATCATGCTCAGTTCTGAGAGTCCACCGCCCTCTACAGGTAGTTTTCCCGTTTCAAAAATGAAGAATAGAAGGAATGCAATTGATGCAAGAATATGGGTGAGAGACAGGAAAAGATAAGAGTTTGTGGAAAGGTCCGCATTTGTTATGTAAGGGTTATTGGTTCCCGTTTCTATTGCAACTGCAAAGAAAACTACTATTAACGTGGGTTCAGCAAGCGCAGAAAAAACAGCCGTTCTTCCAGCACCCATTGCCGTAAAATTGCTTTGAGTGTCAAGGGCTCCGAGAATCATAAGAACGGAGGCAAGAGTAAAGAGCATTGCCCCTCCAAGGAAATCCCCAAGAGAGGCAAATATGGTATACCCTGGTTGTACGGGTATCATAAATGCTAGGAGGATCATTATACCAAGTACAAATAAAGGGGTATTTTTATGAATAAAACCGGACCCGCTGCTGACAACTGGCTCCTTTTTGAAGAACTTTATTAGATCGTAGTAAGGCTGAAGAAGTGGTGGACCCTTTCTGAATTCCGTTTTTGCCTTGATGTTTTCATAAAGGCCAGCTATCAGGGGAGATATCAACAAAATGCCAATAACCTGAATTGCAGACTCAAGAAAAATTTGCAGCATACATATCAGATACTGACCATTAGATCAAGAACTGATAAGGGATATATGACTAGTATTAAAACAATAAGAATCGAAGATTATTATTCGACGAGTAGAGCGAAATCTTTTATTTCACCGACGTCGACCTTGATCTTCAGACCTTCGTCGGTAGAAATAACCATAAAGTCATTTTCAAAAAATAAGAGATTGCCTTTGATAGGAGCATCCATCATGAAAGATTCCTTGACCGTCCCGTCATCGTAAAACCGTTCGGCATAACCATCAATCTCATCACCATATGTTGACAACAGAGGATAAATTATGATTCTGGAGCCCTGTACCAAAGAATTACTTTTATTTACAAAAGCTGTGTGTTTCAATGTGAACTCCCCTTGCATACTCACCTCAACATATTATTAAAATTTTGTGGAACTATAGTCCATAGTAATATATTGTAATAGTTATTTCACTGAGAATACAGAAATTAAGGAATGCTAGAACTCTCCAGTTATACCGTATAACCACTAAAAAAAATTTCGTCTTACACATGTTTTTTTGCAAGATCCAATAAAATTCCCTGTGGCCACAAGTCTTGATATTTTCCGATATTCGAGGCAAATCTAATTATAAACGAAATTCCATTTACGAGTGTTGATAAGAGTTTTTACACCGAAAGATTCGACACTCTCAGAGAGTGATATCGATGATTTTTCTGAAGCATATCCTCCGGAAAATGCAGAATTTAAGTGGTTCGATGTCGATGATCCGAAAGAAGACGATTTAAAACTGTTGGGCAAGAATTTTTCACTGCATAACCTGACTGTTGAGGACATTTCTTCTGGAAAACAGAGGGTCAAGGTCGATGAATACGAAGAATATATTTTCGCCGTGTGTAAAGGCGTGTCTGTTGTTAAAGACCAGGATTTTGAATATGCGATCGATGAGGTGTTCATAATTTTAAGCAAGAACTATCTAATAACTATTCACAGCAAGGATTCTATGATAATGAATCACAGCGTTGAAGCGATAAAGAATCAAGTCACCTCTTACGGTAATCGTAAACCACTCGGAACCTTGGTCTTGCACATGTTGTTTGATTTCGCTGTTGACTCCTTTTACTCTTCCCTGACAAGTGTTGAAAACTGGCTGGTCTCGTTTAGGGAAGATCTGATCGATATCGATTCCCTCAAGTCAAAGGATCTGAGCCAGGTCAGGAAACTCATGTTTTTTATAGCTAAAGCCAGAAAAGAGTTGAGCGATTTCAGGATTGTCCTTTCCCAGCACCGGGATGTGATGTCACTGGCTGAACGCGGCACGTTAAAATTTGTATCGCTGGACTATATGTTAGCTTTTAGGGACGTGTATGATCACACTTTCCAGCTCATTGAAACTGTTGACTCATACATAATGAGGACAAATGATGTTAGAGACTTGTATTTCACGTTGAGGGCAGCGTTTACAGACAATATAATTCGCTTGTTGACAATTGTTGCTACCATTTTCCTTCCACTGACTTTTCTTACCGGTTTCTATGGCATGAATTTTACACAGGGATTCTATGAGCCCGGATCCGGAAGCCCATACGGGTTCTATTCTATGGTTGCCATAATGCTGTCGCTGATCGCCGTTTTACTGATTATCTTCAAGAAAAAAGGATGGATATAGACAATAAAAGTTGAACATTTAATAATCAATAATTTATAAAATCAACATGCTTAAGGGCAAAAGAGGCAATGATTCTATTGCGGATATCAGGCGGATTGAACGACTATACAATCAAGGAAGATTCAGCGTCAGGTAGATGATAACATAGTTAGCAGAAATCATATTTTGATTTTATTTCATCCTGGATCCAACTAATGAGGTCCCAGCCGTCAGAGACACGATCGTTGGTTTACAATGAATGCCGACAAATATCTGTGAAATAATATAAGGTAGATAGGGATCAGTGATAAAGTGGGATTGGAGGCATGATTAATTGACTCGTGGAATGAGAATTGGGATGGTTGTATGGGTTGTCTACCTGTTGATTTTAATCCTCGTCGTGTTTCTGCTTCCCACCATATACCCTGGTATCCGATCATATGGCAGTTTCTTCCCATTCTTCTTTTTCTTCCCGTTCTTTTTCGGCGGATCAGGATTGAGGAGGAGAAATAACAACAGACAAAATAACGGGGACTCTTCGGGCAAAAATAGTACTTCTTCAACTGCCGGGATTGAGACATCAGATCCTACACTGAACGCAGATTATCTGAATAAGTATAACACCAAAATATATGATGAATTTGGAGTACCAATACGTAGATCCGCTTCACGATACTGGTATTATGCAGGTTTTGCCATAATAGCAGCAGGAATAATTCTCCTGTTCTTCAGATTGCAGTTATAATTTCAGATCGCGGAAAGAAATGTATATATTTCTGCACCGCCTAAGAAGGTTCAATTGATGTCTCTCATTTTTTCACTTTTTATGCTGCTCTTTTCGGCACTAATTGTCGGTGAGGCGTTTGAACGCTTCGGATTTCCTGCTGTAGTTGGAGAACTCCTTACGGGACTAATACTTGGGCCTGCCGTCTTCGATATCATTCGGATCAATGCTGTTTTCAACGGACTCTCGGAAATAGCTCTATTCTTTATTGTGCTTTTGATCGGTGTTGAAGCCACTACTGAATCACTGAGGAAAAATTATAAACTGGGCCTTCTTTTCTCGTTTACCAGTTTTGTAGTGCCTTTATCTATTATGCTCGCAGTTTCACACTATTTCCTGCATATACCAGAAACAGAATCCGTCCTGCTTTCCATATCCATCGCAGTTCCTTCTATCTCAATAATATCTGTGCTGCTGAAGAATTATGATTTACTGAGGATTGAAGCTGGAGGTGTGATCCTTGCAAGTGTCATCATAACTGACGTGATCTCTTTTGCTGCAGCTTCTGCCTTCACAAACCCAAATGGAATCACATTGGAGATAACAGGAATTATAATATTTCTCACTTTCCTGTTTCTTGTAGATCGCCTGATTAACAAGCATTCTGCACAAGTAATCGGTATTTTTGAAAGACTTCATGCAAAGGAAAGGGGAGAAAAAATAATCTTCGGATCTATAATAATATCCGGACTCATAATCTCAAGCATCTTCGAGATAA
>JAJZOT010000037.1 GCA_021847855.1 Thermoplasmata archaeon
GGCGGTAGATGGATATCTATTGCAGCAGCGATTGCATTTGTATACTCAATAATAGCAATTCCGAAACCTTCCTACTACAACAATATTATAATAATAGCTTTCCTTGTAATTATAGCACTGGCTATAATTTACCTTGTGATGAAGCTCTATGTCCTCACTTCAAGGTTTGTTGAAAGAATTACCTATAAATCATATAAGAAATTTGAATATTCTGACGAGGTCGTTGTAAATCCGGAGATGAATTTTCTGATAGATGCAATAAAACAGTTTATCCTGAAGGGAACATCGGCATCTCTGCTAATTGCGCTTTCCACTATACTCTCCCGTGGAGAGAAGAATTTTACTGAAATAGAGCACATACTTTTACCGATTACTTCATACACCAAACCATCGTGGGAAGACTACAGCCTTCTCAATGCAAGGAAATTAATAGAGTATGATATGTCAATCAGAAAGAATGTAGTACAGAGTGTTATATCAAAGATATCTAATCAGGAGGAAAATGTAAAATGGAAACAACAGCAGAACCCGGTCCAGAGTTGAAGCCGGTCATCGAGAAGATTGGAAATGCAAGCGAAGAAATAAGAAAATATTTCCTTGGCAAGCAGGCTGTCGTAGACAGGATCCTCGCAGCTATTTCCGCATCCGGACATGTCCTGATGGAGGACAATCCCGGGGTCGGTAAGACATTTCTTGCGAAGCTCTTTTCAAGGGTTCTTGGCCTGAGTTATCACAGGATTCAGTTCACACCGGACCTGCTTCCTAGCGATATAACTGGTACCAAGATTTGGAGGCAGGAAAGTGGAACCTTTGAAACAATCAAGGGACCGATATTCGCGAATCTTATCCTGGCAGATGAAATCAACAGGGCACCGCCAAAGACGCAAGCCGCTCTTCTTGAGGCAATGGAAGAAAAACAGGTTACAATAGAGGGAGAAACATACAAGCTTCCAAAACCTTTCATTGTGCTGGCAACCCAGAATCCAATAGAATTCGAGGGAACATATCCGTTACCTGAGGCTCAGATGGACAGATTTATGATAAGACTGTCGATAGGATATCCTGAAAACGAGGGCGATCTTCTGCGGAGAAGGGTTTCCTGGCAGTCAGATGATCCGAGCGCAACCGCCTCTCAGGTACTGGATCCAGAGACAATTATCAACATACAGAAAATCATGGAGACAAAAGTATCCGTCAGCGACGAAGTTCTTTCTTATATAACATCATTCACAGTCATAAGGAAGGATGATCGTGTTTCAGCCGGCCCTAGCCCCAGAGGTCTGATTTCCCTTCTAAGGATGAGCCGTGCCAAGGCGGTTATAGAGAAGAGGGACTTCGTTACACCGGATGATGTTAAATCAGTGATCCGTGAAACACTGGCACACAGGATAGTTTTGAAGCCAGAGATTTCCCTGGACGAGATCAGCACAGGTGCAATTGTGGACGAGTATCTTGAGAAGCTTTCGGTGCCCAAGTAGTTGGTCAGATGGAAAAACTCTGGACTAAGGGCTTGCTTGGTTTTCTCGCCATCGCGGCATCGTTTGGTATTGTTGCCTTCCTTTCCGGCTCACTTCCAGCCACCCTGCTTGTGATCTTTCCAATTCTGTTTGTGGGCATTATGTTCATATCTGACGAGGAGGGCAGGGTCGATGTCGAGATAGATATGCCCAAAAAGGTCAAGGTGGATGACATAGTTGAGGTGAAAGCACGTATAATCCTGAACAGGGGGGCAGGTATTTTTCTCTTCGAACTTCCTTATTTTGAGCACTTTAAGCCTGTTGATGGCTCAAATGTCAGGGTTGTTTTCAAGGGTCTTCGATCAAGGGTTTATGATCTCACATACAAGATTCAGGCAGCGAGGAGAGGCAAATTTTCATTCACTGAGATAAAATACACATATAATCCAACAATGGGAATCCTGAATACAAAGACAGGAAAAATAAATGTCAATGTATCCATAGATGTCATACCGAAGGTCGAAATTCTGAGGAAACGCGGCCTCAGGATAAGAGCAAGCCTGCTGAATCCAAGGAGCGCAAGATCAAGGATTGGTCCAGCCTCAACAGATTTTGACACGATCAGGTCATATGTCCCCGGTGATCCATACAGGACTATAAACTGGAAAGCTACAGCCCGCAGGACAACATCAAACGCACCACTTGTAAACCAGTATGAGAGGGAAGGTCTTCACACTATTATGTTTGCCCTCGACAGGGGACATACGATGCGGCAGGGTACAAAGGAGGACAATCCTCTCGAGAGCTCAATCAGATTAATACTTTCATTTGCTAGCCTTCTATTAAACTACCAGCACAACGTTGGTTTCTGGGTTATGCAGAAGGATAAGAACGCAAGGAAAAGCATAGTTGTGCCTGGATCCGGTATGGAGCAGTATATAAGGCTGAGAAGAAGTGCACTTCTGGTTGAACCCCTGAATCGGATCCTCTCTTCCTACAATAAAGACAGGGAGTTTTTCGCAATAGCGCGCGAAACTGTTCCAACGACATTTCTTTTTACAAGCATAACTGAGACAAACGCTGATACTCTTTCACTTATCTGCAGACAGATAAGGGGTGTTTCATCCAGGCTTATCGTTATTGATGTGCTTCCATATGGAATATATGGAAAGATGTCCCCATATTCAATCTCATCCATCTATAATGAAAGCTATAACAGCAAAGCAAGAAGAAAATTGTACTCAAGATTCTCAGGTTTTTCAAAGATTATTCCTTGGGATCCTGAAATAACCGGCTACGGTAAGATCATATCAAGGCTCACAGGCACACTGAGGTAAATATGAGATCTACTGTTTCTTTGCTGTTTGGTGTAATATTTCTCATATTGCCCGGTCTGTTCATCGCCTCTGTCGGCGGCACTTCTCTAGTACTTATATTCGGTGTACTGGAAATAGCCTTTGCTCTTGGTTCTATTGTATATGCAATTAAACCGGGACGAAAGAATCCTCTCAAATTTCTTGCGTTCCTTCCTGTTATTTTACTGATCGTGTTCAGCAAAGGCTACGCTGCCAGGTACATACCGATTGCGATCGGAATGCCGCCTGCTGACCTTTCATTTCTTATTGATACTGTTTTCCTCGCAGAATTTGGTCTGATTGGCATGATGTCATTTGAAACCGCAAATTCACTGACCGAGGTCCTGAAGAGAGACGGCTATGATGAGGATGAATGGAGAAGAGAGATAGGAAGGCTCAATAACTTTTCCCTTGGGATTGGTCTTGGTGCAGTTGTTTTCTCATATCTAATTTACCTGTTTATCACATCCGTTCCGGTACTTAAAATAAATCCACTTTTTGCTCTTCTCATATTCGGCGTAATTTATTTTGCAATCACAAGGTTTTTCAGCAGATCCCGGAAATCTACCGGTTAGGTTTCGTTTCTTCCAACAGGTAGTTTCTTCATCATCTCTGCCATCTGAACGGCGTTCTCGTCCAGTTCAGAAAGATGTGCTATAACGCTTTCGATATCCTCTCTGGGGTGATTCTGGCTGAGCTTGAACTTTCCATCTATCCTATCTATCTTTATCCTGATACCGACGATCTCGGATGTCATTTTCTGATAATATGATTCATTCTCTTTCTCCAGACCGGACCATTCCGGGTCATGTAAATCAGAGAGTTTCTTTATTATTGATAATAAAAGATCATGATTGACAGTTTCTGACACGCCACTCACCTTAACTATCACATAATTCCATGTTGGAACGGACCTTGAATCCATATACCACCGCGGAGAGATATAATGATGAGGACCCTGAAAAATAACTGTTACTCTGGATCGTTCAAGATACTTTGAGTGTTCATTTATTCTTGCGAGGTGCGCATATAGTACCATACCATTGCCTTCACTTTCAAGAAGAAAAGGTAATGGGGTAACGTAAATTTCACCTTTAACCTCACTCAATAGGATACCGAAGCTGTAATTTCTGATAACATTCAGCGAATCCTCATCAGACATGGGCTTGAAATACCTCGGTATAAACACCTTAATGGATGTCTATTGTGTTTAATAACATTACATTAACACAATTTTATGAATGCTTAAACTATGTTCATTCATGATTATAGATGAAATGAATTATTGTTCTGATCTATCCTTAAAGGCAAATAATAAGGTGCTGGATGCCTGGGTCAAGACCAATGACAGATCAAACATGAACCTGTCATATTTCTCACTTGTTAAGGGTAAAAGAGCTCATCTGATAATCCGACAGGATGGCAACCTCAGTGCAGGCGCTTCAGGTAGAAACAGGACGGGATTCTGGGTCGGTGGTCTCCAGCACTTTTCATCAATGAACCTCAAACTGGCAAAAAAAAGCACTATCTGCAAAAAGTATGTCAGACGTCCTTATTATATTTATAGAAAATATAACAGTCTTTCAAGAATCGATTTCATTCCACCAGAGAGCAAGTCGCTTGTTATTGCATTGCATCCCCACAACTTATCCAAAATTGAACTGTCATTTAAAATATCTCATCTAAAAATGTGGCCCTTGAATAAATCACCATCAGGTTACCAATTCATGTCCAGAATGAAAGATCAGGTAATAATAGAGAGTGAGTTTACAAAGACGATTATTCACCTCTCAGGATTCATGCAATCACAGATCAGATATGATCACGATACAAATAATGTAATTATATCAGGAAAAATTGCAGATCTATCCACGGTCGTGATCGGTGAGGATCCTATTCCAGATACAGAGGTTGCATTCAAGAGTGCCAGAGACTACTTCTCAAAGGTGACTGAAAACTGCATCTTAGAATCTAGCATACCAGGATTGGACAAAGCGTTTCTCTGGGCGAAGATAAGCCTGCTTGAGTCATATTCTGAAACAGAGGCGGGTAATGGTTTCTACGCAGGCTTTCCAAGATTTTCATGGTTCTTTGGACGTGATGGCCTGTGGGCATCATTTGCCGCATATCTGATAGGTCTGACAACCGAGGCAGATTCCCATCTTGATCTTCTTTATAGAAATTCAGCAAACGGCAGGATACCGCATGAAATTCCCATTGTAGATTCCGTGGATTCATTGGACCAGAATTACGAGGTTTCTGGAACTGAGGGGATCAATACGAAGTACATGTCAATTGACAGCTCCCTGCTCTGGATGATTGCACAGGGTTACAGGAATGAACTTTCTGCGAAACCTGTCGTCGAAGAGGAAATAACAAAAGTTTATTCCTTTATAACAGCATTGTCTGCCGGAACAGATTACCTCCTCGAAAACGATTTCAAATCAGGGCTTATTGGATGGCCTGAAACCTGGGCCACCAAAAGGAATGGAAAATGCGTTGACATTAATGCATGGTACCTTGAAGCAGTCAGGGTCCATGACGCAATCATCAAAGATCACGACGGCAGATTTCAGGTGGTTTACGATTCATATAAATCAAGATTTCTTTCCGGAAAATTTGGTCTTGATTCCTTCACAGATACAGAAAGGAGATATATCAAAACTCCTCTCTTGGCAATTCCCGGTATATATTTTCGCTTATCAAGGATCAAAAAATTACTGAGATTCCTGTCTGAAGATGATTTGATGACTGCCAATGGTGTCAGATCAATGTCCTTTAATGATACGTTATATGATGGTGGATATCACACAGGTCAAATCTGGCCGCTAATGAATGGTTGGATAGGTTTATCAGCCTTTAACAATGGAAACAGGAATCTTGGTGAAAGGATGCTTCTTACTTTCATAAGGTACACATTCAAAAGCGCTGATCCGGGCAGGATAAACGAAACATATGACCCGGATTTCTTTTATCCTACCGGTCAATTTGCACAGGTATGGTCAAGTTCTCTATTCATACAGCTCGTAATGGAGGGATTGCTAGGTTTCAGACATGATTGGAAACATGATATGGATTCAGTGAATGAAATAAGAATGAACAGCAGATTATTAAATAGAATCCGTATTAAAAGTTACAAGCATGCTGATAGACTGGAATCCTTATCAATTGATAAGGGGACATCCCGTAACGAAACACGATATAATAATATATCTTAATTTTTGGCAGAATTATGTAAGTTTTTTGAATAGATGATACAATTATTATCAGAAATTTGGTATACAAATGTTTTAAGGTAAATTCTTATATAGAATGTTTTAAACTGTAAACCATGGAAACACCTAATATACCAACAAAACCCAAAGGACATGGCGCACTGATCGCCGTGATTGCGGTTGTGGTGGTTATAATTGTGGTCGGTTCATTTATCGGCCTGGATTATAACAACTTGTTCCACCCCAAACCAGCGGCGCAGACAATATTTGTGTATTCGGGACCAGCAGGTCCGGCGAACGCGGATCACCTTCTCGGTGGATGCGTAGTGGCTGAGATGGCAAACGGCTCAACCCCGATGGCATCAGCACAACTAATAGCGTTTTTGCTAAATCCTGCTGTGCAGAAGAGCTTTGGATCGGCTACAGGGTTTATACCTGTTGATACGGGCGCATTCAGTACTAGTCCGTCAACAACGATACCTACAATCTATAGTGCATCCAACGCCTCAGTTACAGTTTACTATTACACGAGTCTGACAGAATCCGATTACAACTACGTGAGCAGCGAGATGAGCACATTTATGAGCATGTATCCAAACATTCATGTGAAGACGAGTTTCATTTCAGCTTCTAAGATAGTATCTGAGTTCCAGACACAGTTGGCTGCAAAATCACACGAGAATATTGTTACAACGATTGACAACATTGACGTTGGTACTCTGTTCTATGATGGATATCTGGCTAACCTCACAAGTATGGCTCCAACAATAACTGCAGGTGCCGGGACGATTTCAAGTGTTACTGGATTGAACAACTATGAAGTCAAGGTCTTTGGCGGAGTCTATTTCATGACTCAGCTTGTGAACATACCACTTGTCTGGATCAATTATACCGCGATGCAGAAGGCTGGCATTTCAAGCCCACCAACAACTGATGCCCAGCTCATGAGCGATGCTAAGACCCTCTATAATTACTACGGGGTCGGAATGGTTAACTTCCAGGGTCATGGCGGCGCAAGCACACCTACTGAGTTATATCAGTGGATGGTTCAGTTTGGCGGGAACCCTATGGTTTTCAATGACACAGGCGATATCGCTGCAATGGAATACCTCTACAACCTGAGTGCGTATTTCTCCCCTGACTACCCGGCATCATATTGGGACACATACACCGGACTCGCTTCCAACACATACACAATAATGGATTACCAGTGGCCGGGATCCGTTAATCTGACAACACTTGCAATGAAGCCTTACAACAGTACCGATACTGTTCTCAACGCATCTTTCAATGCACTGAGCACGGGAGTCTTCATACGTGATCCAGTTGCGTGGCTTTCACAGTGGCAATTCTACATGGATGCGGCATGGACTTCAATCATCGAGGATCATGGCTCATACAGTTCGATACCTACAATTCTAAGCACCGAGAATGCAGCGCTCTGGTCCTACCTGAATACGACATACTCTCCAGCAGTTGGAATGCAGTATGAAATGGGTGATTATCAGCCTGTTGTAACTTAAAACTACTCCATAACAATTTTATTTTTTTAAAATTTTAATAAATATTTCTAATTTTTGTTTACTGCTTCTTTCAGAATTCCTTCACTATAAACATTATATTTTATCAGAGAGAATTTTATCTGGTCACCTGGCTGATATCTGTCCTTTACTCTGAGGATTATCGACTTCGACGATTCATCATCCTTATTTTCTGCATCTTTCGGTAAATCGGATTTACTGATATCGAGGTGGCAGAATGCACGATATACGTCATCAATTACCTGAGTGTAATCTACGGTTGCAACATAGGGGCCTTTTCCCTCCTCAATCCATGAATCCCTGAACCCAATCTCGGTATTAGTACTTGCAAGAATCGTCCCCGGGATGAAATTCATTGGAACATCACCCATGAAATCACCGAGCCACCTTGATTTTGGTTCGTTAAGTATCTTTTCATATTTGTCAATCTGCTCAAGTTTCCCATTACGCAACACAGCAACTCTATCCGCAAGTGTTGAGGCTTCCGTTTGATCATGTGTGACATATACGAAAGTAAATCCAAGTTCTTTCTGCAGCTTTTTCAGTTCGGTTCTGGCAGTATATCTTACCCTTGCATCCAGGTTGCTCAAAGGTTCATCAAGCAGGAACATCTTGGGGTTTCTTACCAGTGACCTCGCCAGAGCCACTCTCTGTTTTTGACCGCCGCTGATCTGGTTTACGCTGCTGTTTAGTATATCACTAATATTCAGGGTTGCTGCTATTTCCTCGACCTTTTTCTTTACTTCGGCCGATTTTTTATGCGCCATTTTGAGGGGAAATGCGATGTTATTGTATACGGACATAGTGGGATAGAGAGCATAGTTCTGAAAAACCATGGCAATATCCCTCTTGTTAGGAGGCAGGGTACTTATATCTTTCCCGTCGAGTATTATTTTTCCGTAGCTAAGATCCTCAATTCCGACTATAACCCTCAAAAGGGTGCTTTTTCCCATTCCAGATGGACCGAGAACAACAAGAAACTCACCCTCCTCCACTTCCAGTTCCAGGCCGTTTAATACAACTTTCTTGCCATACAATTTGTAAATCTGTTCAAGTTTTAATTTAGTGCTCATCCTACAAGACCTCCTGTCAAATATTCACCTTTAAGGTATTTCATTATCACAACTGCAAGTATAATCACCGGTATCGAAGCGACCAGGGCGAAAACAGACGATTCAATTGGAAAACCCCTCGCGACATAGTTATAAAGCGTCACTGGAAATGTTGAATCAGTTGGTGCAATCGGCGCAATAATTACGGCATAAGTAAATTCATCCCATGAGGTCATCCAAGATAGTAGAAACGCCACAAATATAGCTATCTTATTCATCGGTAATAGGAGCCGGAACATAGCAGATCCGAAACCAGCTCCATCAACCCTGGCCTGGTTTTCTATTTCCTTTGGAAGAGACCTGAATCCGCCGAGTATGATAAACACAGTCAGGGGCAGCACCACGAGTTCCTGTGCAAGCGCAACACCAACCATTGTAAAATAATCCGAACCGGCCAATCCTATTTTCAGGAAATCAACAGAGATAGGAATTGCGATAACGAGACCTGGCATCATGTTAATTATGAAAAGCAGCACAATGATCTTGTTTGATATCCTTGCCGTCAACTTTGAAAGTCCATAACCTGCAGGTATGCCAAGTGCCAGCCCGATGCCTCCCACCATAAAGGCAACCTCAAAACTCCTAAGCATCGACGCGGTGATAAATGGACCTACCTGGGCAAAAGACGAATACAGGTTATGCAGCGTTAAAGCGAAAGGTATTTGCGGGGGATATAGTGTTCCGATTGTGAACGATGTTGGTTCAAATGAGTAAAGGACAAGAACCCACAAAGGATAGAAGAATATTATCGCGAGGATGATTGCTCCTATATATACAGCATAACTGTTCCTACTTTGCATACTTGGGTCCACCTCCTAATTTTAATACAACAGCTGCATAGGCCAGTATTATAACCAGTAAAATTACAGAAAGCGAATAGGATACAGTCCTATTTGCGACTATGTTATAATTATAGTAGATTAAGGTGTTCATTAGGGGGGGATTGTCACCTATCAATACCTGGGGAAGTGCAAAAATATTGAATTCACTCACACCTCTGATAAGCAAGGCTATAGCCATAAGCGGCGCAATATTAGGAAGCGTGATGTGGAAGAACCTTCGAAATGCGCCTGCACCATCCACGGCTGCTGCTTCATAAAGATTTGGGTTAATTGATGATAATCCGCCAAGTAAAATCAATGCTATGAGAGGGGTGTTTTTCCAGAAATCCGAAAACA
>JAJZOT010000038.1 GCA_021847855.1 Thermoplasmata archaeon
GTGAGTGCTTCCCATGTGGTAATAGCCATCAAGCGGGAATACAGAAATGCCCGAATCATTCTCACAGATGCGATTAAATCTTTCCGTGAATACATCGAGGACAAGAATATTCAGGATTTGCTGCCGTCAGTATCTCTGATTCCAGTGGCCGGTTACTATGTAACAGGAGAAGAAACGGCATTAATGGAGGCCATAGAGGGAAAAAGGAGCGAACCAAGGATTCGTCCACCTTTTCCTGCTGAATCAGGTCTTTACGGTAAACCCACCCTGGTCCACAATGTCGAGACGCTCGTATATGTCCTGGATGTGCTGAAGAACCACTATGGAAAAGGCGATGGCAACAGATCGATGAAAAGCTACTGCCTTACTGGAGACGTAAACATTCCTGGCGTATATCGCCTCCCTATTGGTACAAGCGCTTCATTACTTGTCGAAAGGGAAGGAGGAACGGCATCCCGGAATCTTAAGGCATTTTTCCCGGGAGGGTTATCCGGAGGAATATTCCCAGCTTCACATCTTTCCACTCCTCTGGATTTTGATTCTGTGAGGAAAAAAGGAGGCGGCATGGGCACAGGGGCACTGATAGCGATTTCAAACGACAGGTGCATGGTAGAAATCATGAAGACTGTCTCAGAATTCTTTGCATCGGAATCGTGCGGTAAATGTGTTCCATGCAGGCTGGGAACAGTAGAAATGTTCAAGCTCCTCAATGACCTCTCTTCAGGACAGGCCACAAAGGAAGACCTTGAAACAGGAGAAGAGACAGCCAGACTCATGCAGGAAACATCAATTTGTGCACTTGGCCAGGTAGCCGGAAAGGCATTTCTTGATTCAATGAAACATTTTTCTGAAGAATTTTTAGTTCACACTGAAAAGAAGTGCCCGGTAAATGTCTGTTTCAAAAGAGGTGACAGTCAGTGAGCATCCGCGTAACAATTAACGGGATTGGAACTGATGCCGGGGAAGACAGTAGTGTTCTTCAAACCGCGGGAAAAATAGGCATCGAGATTCCTGCACTCTGTGATAAGGATGGACATGTCAATGGTGTATGCAGATTATGTATGGTCGAATTGGATAATACCGGCAAGGCAGTCCCTTCATGCTCGACCACGGTAAAAGATGGAATGGAAATCAGAACTTCTACTTCCCATCTGAACACTTTGAGAAAAGGAATCCTCAGACTGCTGATGAATAAGCATGACCGTCATCAGGACGCAGGAAATCTTAAATGTGCTCTTGAGAAATATGCTGAGGAATACGGGATAAGCTTAGTGGAAAATCAGGAAAAGCCCCGGATTCGGGATTTATCCCATCCTGCAATTGCATTTGATCCATCACTCTGCATTCTTTGCAGAAAATGCCTTCTGGCTTGTGATTATGATCAGCTAAATGATGTAATAGCTCTTTCTGGAAGAGGATATGAAACTACTGTTGCTTTTGATCTGGACGTGCCAATGGGGAACTCCAGCTGTGTCAGCTGTGGAGCCTGCGTAGACGTATGCCCAACGGGAGCCTTGATAGAAAAGGAGTGGCAGCCGGCGGAACGCACTGTTACAACCATCTGTCCATATTGCGCTGTAGGCTGCTCAGTGGAATACGGGATAACGAGAGATAACATAGTGTGGGCGCGCGGGTCAGATACCGGTATCGTTAACAAAGGGAAACTATGTGTAAAGGGTAAGTTCGGTTACCAGTTTGAATTAAGCCAGGATCGGCTCAAGGTGCCGTTAATACGAAGGGAAGGCGCTAAGAGAGAAAGATTTGATAGAACAGACCTCAGTTCGGTGTTCAGGGAAGCTTCATGGAAAGAAGCCCTAGATCTGATTGCATCTAAAATCACGGATATTAAGAACAGGAATGGCGGTGTCTCCATTGGCGGGATTGCCAGTGACAGGTCCACGAACGAAGACATCTTCGCATTTCAGAAATTCATGAGGGCTGCTGTCGGATCGGATAACGTGGACCAGTCGGCAACTCTCTGTCACGCTCCGTCTGCGAGCATGCTTTCACTGGCAACAGGTGCCGGAGCTTCCACTAATTCCATTGAGGACATCAAAAACGCAAGGACAATTGTAATGGTTGGTTCGAACGTGGATAGGGCCCACCCTGTGATATCGTCGTTCATTAAGAAGGCGGCCAGAAACGGTGCCAATCTTATAGTGGTTGATCCAAGAAAGGTTGAATTAACCAGACATGCAGACATGATTCTGAATCTGAAGCCCGGAACTGACGTAGCTCTATTCTCTGCAATAGCCAAGTATATAATAGATATGGGTTGGGCGGATGAAAAATTCATAGAGGAACGTACAGAAGGATTTGCAGAGTACGCGAAGTCTCTTGAGCCATTCACGATTGACATGGCTGTTCACACCACAGGGCTTTTGCCTGACCACATAAAGGAAGTTGCGAGGATATATGCAACGAAAAAGCCATCTCTGATTATGTGGACACTGGGAATAACTGAACACGAGAATGGATCAGATAACGTCTCCTCTCTTGTTAATCTCGCGCTTCTCACCGGAAATGTTGGAGTTCCGGGTAGCGGCCTTGATCCAATAAGGGGACAGAATAATGTTCAGGGCGGGGCTGACGTTGGTTGTGTCGCAGGATCCCTTCCAGGTTATCAGCCTTATCTCGATCCGGAAACCCGTGCCAAATTTGAAAACAAATGGAATCGTAAACTTCCAAATTTCACCGGTTGGAAAAGTGTCGACATGATTGAAGCCTCCATGAAAGGACTCATCAAGTTTATGTATATATCCGGGGAGAACACAGTCCGTTCCCATCCAGACTCCGCCTACGTGGCAGAGGCGTTCAAGAAACTCGATTTCCTTGTGGTTCAGGATATATTCCTGACAGAGACTGCCGAATATGCGGATGTAGTGCTTCCCGTGGCTTCATCCTTTGAGAAGTCCGGTACATACACAAATACTGAACGCAGGGTACAGTTGATCAGGCCTCTCTTTACTCCTCCTGGTTTAGCAAAGCCGGATTGGCAAATATATTCCGAGCTCGCAGGAAGGCTTGGTTATGACATGGGATTTGAATCTTCCGAAACCATAATGGATGAAGTAGCTGCATTAGTCCCGATATATGCTGGAATAAGTCATTCAAGATTAGGTCGGAATGGACTTCAATGGCCAGTGACGGCTCCAACACACACTGGTACTTCAACGCTCCATGTTGGAAAGTTTATCAGTGGAAAGGGCAAGTTCAGGGTCCTTCACTGGAGAGAACCTGATAAGGTATCTGAACACATTTACCCATATGTGCTCATCACAGGAAGGCAAAGGGAACATTATCATACTGCCACCATGACTTCGAGATCAAAGATCATTAATGATCTTGCCAAAGGTGGGTTTCTGGAAATGAATGCTGACGACATGAGCAGGGAAGGGATCAAGGAAGGGGAAAAAGTGGAGTTGATCTCACAGGCAGGAAGGCTTTACACTGTGGTAAAGGCAAGTAGTGACTTGCAGAGTGGGACTGTGTTCACTACATTCCACTATGCAGAGATGTCCACCAATGTCCTGACTTCTCGTGTATTCGATAGTCCCACCCGTACTCCGGCTTACAAAGATACAAGGGTAAGAATCCGCAAAATACCTGAAACGTAGATCCATAGCGAGGTTTTCCCATGTGATTGTCTGTGCATATCGCGAAATCCAGGTGTTATGCGTTTTTGGTAGCCTCAACAAAAGTGTCGAGTTATATCCTCCTATTGATATCGAATCCATTCAGGCTCTAGTTGCATAAACGAGGGAGAGTTCTATTTGCCTGTACGAATGGAAAATTACGAGGGTGTTCAAGAATCTCCGGACAAATTCTTCCTCATGGGCTGCGAAGGAATCACAGGGACCGACCAGAAACCATTTCGTTTCCAATTCTATCTGATTCAGAATTCTAAAAGTATTCAAACTGAAATAACAAAAATTATTTTCCGTGTCCCGCTGACATGAAATATGAAGCTCACAAGACTGGGCTGGTCTGACCTCAGGGTCTCCGTATTATGTCTGGGCGGCATGTCATTTGGCTCCACAGAGTGGATGGTTAAGGGAAATGAGGCTGAGAAAATAATAAAAACTGCAATTGACAGCGGTATCAATCTCATCGATACGGCCAACGTTTATTCAACTGGAGAATCTGAAAAAATTCTTGGAACGACAATAAAAAACCTGGGAATAAGAGACGACCTGATCCTTTGCAGCAAAGTTGGCGGGAAGTTCAATGAAGTGCATCAGGGATTCTCCAGATCAGAAATAAACTATCAGCTGAAAGGATCGCTGGAAAGATTGCAGACGGAACGGCTGGACATATATACTCTCCACACATGGTTTGATAGCCTGGAAACCCATAGCATCCTCCGCAACCTGAAACAGATTGTTGACGACGGCAAGACTTCGTATATCGGAGTAAGTAATTTTTTCGGATACCAGCTGGCTGAATTCTATCATGCTGCAATGGAAACAGGGATGGATGCTCCTGTGCTGGTTCAGAATCACTACAACGCTATTTACAGGGAAGACGAGAGGGAAGTGATTCCATACTCATCTAGAAAAAACATTGCCTATACGCCATTCAGCCCGCTGGCAGCCGGATTTCTCACAGGCAAGTACCGGAGGGGTTCTACCCAGGATACTGTCAGATCGAGAACCTATCCGGCCATGAAGAAGAGATATTTCAGGAGTGAGGACTTCGATGTGCTCGAAACTGTGGAAGAGATAGCCAGAGAAAGAGGAACCAAATCATCTGTAATTTCACTGGCCTATGTGCTTGCCAAGGGATTCATCCCTGTATTCGGAGCAACCAAAGTGGAACACGTTCTTGATGCTATTCAGGCAACAGAGATATCACTTGGAGAAAAGGATATGAAGAGGATAGAGGAAAAATACGTGCCTCATCCTGTATCTATGGGTACGGCAGGTTATTAGCGTAATTTTTGATGAGGCATACTTGGACTATCCTGGTGGGACTAGAAGAAATCAAGAGTCTTTCCGTCAAAGGGAGCACGTATCTTCAGGTCTATCTTTAAACCCTTATGGGATTCACCGAACAATGCAACTATTTTGATATAATTTTTTACCCAGTCGTTTGGAAGAACAACAGTGATCCTCAGGTCATCCTTCAATGACTGTAGCAAAACTGCAAGTCTGGGTATACGATTCTCATTGAAGTGCTGTCTGAGTGCAATTAAGAGGGGATGTTGGTTGTAACTCTCTCTAACTGAGCTATATTTTGAACCTGGCGCTGGAACCTCTTCATTTTCACCGTTGTTTGAGTCGTGACCATATATCAAGAGGCGGTATTTCTCGTTTAGGAATATCTTGTCCTCAAGTTCGGCAATAAGTCCTTCATCGGGTATCCCGACATTCCTGATCTCTTTCCTATTCATGTGAACATCTGCTACAAGTACGGAAAGAGGCGTTTTCCTATTTATCTGTTCAAGTATAGAAATCAAGCCGCCCGAGAGTCCAAAGTACTCCAGCGAGATATTGTCGGAAGATGCCATATATTTGCCTAAAATTGCCGAAACTTCACTCGCGGCGGAGTTATGAAATCTAAAATCAGCGTAAAGGTTTCCATTTAATATATAGGTGTAGGTGAGAATCATTGTCGGAATCAACAGAAAATCTCTAATTATAGCTGAGCTCCCGGATTCCAGCATATCTCTTTCAACGATCATGTATTCGCCCTGTTCCACAGCCTTGGCTGCCCTAAGCATTACGGAATCATGTTCCTCAAGTTGTTTTTTTCTGAAGAATGTCAGAAATGACAGCTTCTCTCCACTCTCAAAAATATAAGCAAGGTCGAGGTGATCAGGAGCGAGGGAAGGAATGTGAAAATTAAAGTCCTGACGGAGTGATATTGTACACCTCATGTCAAGACAGTTCTCAATATCTGAAATAAGCATATTGTTCCATCGCCTTCTCATTGTTTGATCGGTTGTCAGGTTTTAAAGTTTCTGACATCATATTTTCCAAATATTTCCACTAAAACTCTGCTTGCAAGAAACTGTGAAAAGTCACACCGGCCACCCCGTTTTTGTTCATTCTGAAATTGTAATTAACTCAGGTTTGTGGGATTCTTGCCGTTCCATTACAATATTTCAGAAATACTGCCAGAATTTATCCTGCCAGAGATCATACTCCTCTTTAAGCTCCTTTACCTCGACTATTTTGAAATTCTGACGTTTGGCTGCATCCCTGTACTGCTTCTTCAGATCAGATTGGCTGAGATGAGCGAGTTCATCAAACCGGTCGCGTATCATCTTTTCAACATGGGGATGCATTTTGCTTACTTTTGATCCTGTGAATAATACTTTGAAGAATTTTTTTTCCTCGAGCGTTACATGAAATATCTTCCAGTCAATCTCCATAGTCGCGGACATTTCGTTACCAACAATGTTTCCAAGCGCCATGACAGTGGTGATCCCCTCATGATCATCGTTGAGCTGAAAGGATATCTCAAGACCTTTCTCCATTGCGTGATATATAAATCCGCATTATTTAACATATGCCAACAGGAGGTCCCCTGCACGAGTTTGGTAAGGAGGTCTCTGATTGTGATTCTGTCGAACTTACCGGATAACTGTTATAATTCCAATTCTTTTCTCAAGATATGTATGGAAACGATCCGGAATAACGTTCTTAGGTATGCGGTATCTTATTTCCGGGCAGTAGAGAATTGCAGGAAGAATTCTGGGATCCTATTGCCGCACCGTAACAGTTCTTATGCTTCACGAATCATGGAGTATTGGAATCAGACTCCTTATTGCTCATGTCCCCTGTGATTATCGGTATCCTTCTTCTGTTGAGCTGCATAATCATCATGCGGAATGTTTGCATGGAGTCAAACTCAAGGGTGACAGGATTCTCGCTGCCCTTAAAGGAGATGGTAAGTGGCTGTAAGCCTGGAGCTGCACTCTTGACCTGTATGTTCTCTATATTGCTGTAAGCAAATGTCTCAATCCTGTCGCTTACTGGAATCCTGAAGCCTCCAGGCAGGAATTGAATGCCAAGCACGCTTTTCCTCAGGAACGAAGGGAGAAATAGAATGATAAGCAAGAACGGGATGAATGAATACGTCGGCATTCTTATGCTATATTCAAGGACAATGAATATGGCGATCACTCCGAATGGAATAATTGTCGGAAGCCAACTGTAAATTCCTTTCTTGCTCTGAATCTTAATCACATCCGTTGACCGGTTAGAAACTGGCTCATTGATACTAGGCGTATCATAAGCTTGAGGTGAAGCCACAGGCTCATTGCTTTCGGTAGCCTGCATGCTGAATTGACTGTCCAGAAGAAAATTACCGCAGTTGGCACATATAGAAGCCGAAGACTTGTTTTTGTGACCGCAGTTCGGGCATTGGACTTTCGCCATATATACCAATCCTCTTGGCGGGTATAAAGAATACGATTCAATGGGTCAGTAGTCTGTCAAGATACAGACTGCAGTATGGTATATGTTGGGTCAGTCTTTGAGCAGCAACGCTCAGTACATAATCCTGGAAGCTCAATCGGTAACATTACACCGCAGGAATCCGGTGTCATCTTCATTGCTAATGTTTCTTGCAAGATTGGAAGAGAAAAATCCTTCCAGAAGACCGGAATAAATGACGTTAATGAGTGTGAAACTGCCCATCAGGTTACTCGCAAAGAATCAGATTGGGATTTTGATTTATTGCCGTGAATATTTGTAGTGGCGACAGAGTTATAAAACCTCTCAAGCTTCACAACAGAAATCCCGGGAAAGTTACGCTTTTCTTGCCGCAGGAATCGCTGTATCGAGAGTTTAAAAACACATGAGGGAGTCACAACATGGTTGTCAGCATAAACAACGTCAGTGGTTCGGGGTGGGAAAAAGATCCACTCCTTAAAATGGTAAGCTCAGTGAAAAACAGTGATCTTAGGGAACACAGTGCACTGTATTTTCGCTTGTACAGAATTCTGCGTTTCGGAGACAGAATTGACAAGAATGCACTTGATGGTATGCTCCCAGTCCTTCGAAAAGGAAACAACTCTTCAGTGGATACAATTAGAGGCCAATTCGAAAGGTTGGAGGATGCTGAATTGAACATGTTACTTGACAACAAGGATATTTTTCTTCACAGCATGGAAGAACTCAGGAAGTTGGTCATGACTGATATTCACGTTGTCAATGAGGATCCACTCTTCCTGCAAAACAAGGTAGCTGTACTGGAGGCCTTGTCTGGACAGTATCCAGAGACGCTAGAGAATGCATTTAATCTTGCACAGAAATTTCCAGTACGAAGCGATGAGACTGGAATCGCCCTACAAAACCTCGCTTCAACAGCCATAGATTGTGTACACATCCTCGGTCCGGAAAAGAGACTTCTCGACTTTATTCTGAAAGCGTTGAAAAGAATATCAAAGAAGGATATCAGACAAGAGGCATATGCATTTGCAGTAAGGAAACTGTGCATGAGGAATGAAACCACACCTGCGACGAGCATCGATTTGATAGAGTTTGCGGAAAAATTACTTCTGCCAGAGATCACAGAGGTATTGGACCGTACCTTCACTAACATACAGATTGCAGTGGCTAAATCGCTCCTTGCCAGTGCTTCCGAAAATGGAATAAGGGAAAAATTACAATCCGAGAGTCTTGAATACTTCAGGAAAGCCAAAGATTCACTTTCAAGCAGGTCACCTGAACAATACAGGCTATTGCTGGATTTCAACCTGATCAGGGGTTTTGCTCAGACAGGGATGAATGATGAATCGCGAAAGGTGAAAAGCAGGTTATTACACGACTTCGAAGAAGACGCAAAAAGCGTCAGAGATACAATAACTATGCTGGCAGAGGAAAAAGCATTTCTTGGAGGACGTCTCCCCCCCGATCTTAAAGCCATGGAAGATGAGATGATAGAAACGGCAGAGGATCAATTTATGACATTTGGAATGGCTTTTATTCTTGCAGCTAGATTCGCGCAAGATGAGGAATTTGCCGTTTCGTGCATTCACGATGCCCATCGCATAATTAGGGAAATTCCGATACTGCA
Organism: Thermoplasmata archaeon; assembly: GCA_021847855.1. Next base: position 9,028 of record JAJZOT010000038.1, read on the forward strand.
TGCAAAATTCCAGACGATGCTGCAGTTTGGAACAGTTTATTCCTTCAGGAATGAGCCTGCTAAGGCACTGGAAGTCTTTAAAGATGCCTTCATCATTGTAAAGAACGCGCAGAAAAATGTTGCAAAGGAATTATTTAATAGAGAACTGTCGGAAGCATGTGCGGAGGCATATTTTTTCAGTCCTAATGAATCACTGCTTGATGAATACCTCAAACTGGCTAAGGAGACTCCGTTAAATGCCAATGAACTTGACCGTTCTATCCTTACATTTCTCACAAAGATATATTTTGAGGCACGCTCATATAAATGGAAAATGAATTTCAACGAGTAGGGAGGAGTTCATCTCTGATAGTTCCAATAAATGCTGTCTTATCCCTGTAGCTCTCATCGGAGGAATTCCCCAGAATTGGAATGGAACGGGTTCTGAATATTTCGTCCAGGATATTCTCAAGTTCCTCTTTTTCGTCGAAATCCATAACTGCACCGGAGATGAAGATGACTTCACTCGTCACAAGGCCAAGGCAGTTCCTCTGTTCCTTGGAAGAACTCTCAAAGGTGTAAGATTTCAATACAATCGACAGGCACCCGGATCTTGTCTGGCATTATAGATCACTCTCATTGCTTATGTCAGAGTCTTCCAATCCTTTTGCAATCAGAAAGCCTCTTGCCCTCTCAGCATACTTGTACTCTCCTACTTTTTTCCAGAAAGCCTTTGAATGATCCGGATAGACAAGATGTGTCA
>JAJZOT010000353.1 GCA_021847855.1 Thermoplasmata archaeon
GATTTAATCCGTTAATCACTGGTTTACAGACACCATGATGTTTTTCAACCCGATATATATTAGTAAAATACAATATTTTTACTGTGTCATTGAATGACTTGCTCGTATGCTATAATCTTAACGGTTTATGTTATACGATATTCGTCAGAAATATATATAATTTCGTATTGGCATTTTCATTTGCCCAACCAATCTGAAAACTGTAACCTGAGGCAAAATAGAGCACTTTCTCCCGATAAGTTGAATAGAATTCTGGTTCTAATTAAGGAAGGTGGGAAAATGATGCAAAGAACCTTTCATTCAAAGGTGTAATTGCTGATAAAATCCTGAAAAGTATCCCGGTTTCTGGTGATTGAATATCCTGATTCTGAAACCATTATCTCCTTCGGTCTTCCCCTTCCGTTGTACATACTGCCCATACTGTTGATATATGCGCCGGAATTGAAAACAGCAACAGTGTCACCCGGTACAGCATAGGGAAAAGTTCTGTCCCTTGCAAGGCAGTCTGTATTCTCACAGATCTGTCCCACAATGTCTTTCTTTCCTGAAACAGGCCGGATCAGATCATTTGCAACAATTACGTTATGGTATGCTCCATAAAGAGCTGGCCTGAGGAATATATTCATCCCAATGTCTGTCCCCACAAAGGTTTTTCCTGCTTTCTTGACTCCTGTTACCTTCCCGACCATAACACTTGAATCTGCGACAAGATACCGTCCAGGTTCAAGAAAGAGGCTGGGTTTTCCTATTTTCCCATGGGACACGTATCCTTTCATCTCTCTGGCAACGTTTTCAGCTGCCAGTTCAACATCAAGTGCACTTTCACCGGGCCTGTACGGTACACCGAATCCTCCCCCGATGTCAATGAAGTCGAAGGCGATTCCAGAATTGCCAGAAATATATTCGGCTGATTGAAGTATCCTGGACGCAACATTTCCAAAATGTGCAGGATCAAGTATGTTTGATCCCGTCATCACGTGAATTCCGAATTTTCTCACGCCCAGTTCCCTTGCAGATATGTACCCCTCCAATGCGCTTTCCACCGATATTCCAAATTTTGCACCCGGACCGGAAGTAGTTGTGCCTGGAAATTCTCCTCTCTGAATATCTACATTTATCCTGAAACTTATCCTTTCTGGAAGTTCGTCCTCAATAAGTTTCATCTGATCCAGATCATCAAAATTTACTGTGACATTTTTTCTGGATCCAGCGAGAAGATCCTCACGGCTTGAGTTGTTTGGGGAATAGAGAATGCGTTCGGGCTTTAAGCTGAGTTTTTCTGCCAGCATGATCTCAAATGGAGATGATACATCTGCACCACATCCAAGATCGGTCAGTGTTTTCACAACTGAAGGATTCGGATTAGCCTTCAGTGCATATTTGATCTCCACTTTTTCATATCTGCTGGAGAATGCTTTCCAGATCCTTCTGTAGTTTTCAGCAATTCTCTTTCCTGAGGTTACCAGCAGAGGGGTTCCCTCTTTTTCAGAAAGTTTAACAATATCAAACCCGTCAACTGCCAGATGGTTGTCAATATTTTCAAAAGGTTCCGGTATAAATTGATCCATGATGTCTCGATCCTGAAGTTGGTTATAAATAAAATCTAAAGCCAAAAAAATTAACCTACCTGATGATTTCTAAGAGAAGGAAATGACAATGAGGATTGAAACTAAAGCAATACATGTTGGAGAAGAACCTGATTTCAGGGCTGGATCTTATGGAGATGTCACCAGTCCAATTCATCTTTCATCCACGTTCGCAACACTTGATATTGACAGGCCCACTGGGGGATACGACTATTCGAGAAGTGGCAATCCCACAAGAAATGCACTTGAACAGAAACTTGCGGCAATTGAGAACGCAGATCATGGACTCGCCTTTTCTTCAGGACTTGCGGCAGAATCCACAGTATGCCTGTCCCTTGTTAAACCTGGAGAAAACATTGTCGCTTTCAATGATCTTTACGGCGGAACAAGAAGGCTCTTCGATCAGATCCTTGCTGGAGATTTCTCAATAGGAATCAGGTACGTGGATGCAAGAGATCCTGAAAACATCAAAAAGGTCATTGACAGCAAGACAAAACTTGTATACCTGGAATCCCCAACCAATCCTCTGCTCAAGATGGCAGATATAAAATCAATATCGGACATTGCTCATGAGAGGGATATTCCGGTTGCAGTGGACAACACATTTGCAAGCCCATATTTCCAGAATCCACTGGACCTGGATGCAGATATTGTGATACACAGTACTACAAAATATATTAACGGACACAGCGACTCCATTGGTGGAGCGGTCATGGTGAACAGAGATGACCTGTACTCCAGATTCAAGTTTGAACAGAATGCCATAGGTGCCATACTTTCACCATTTGACAGTTTCCTCGTCATGAGAGGCATCAGGACTCTTGGCGTAAGGATGAGACAGCATGCAGAAAACGCAATGAAAATTGCTGAATTCCTGGAAACAAGGAACGAGGTAAAAAAGGTGATTTATCCGGGACTGACTTCGCATCCACAGCATGATCTTGCAGGGAAGCAGATGAAAGGATTTGGTGGGATGCTCTCCTTCGAACTTGAAGCGAAAGCCGAAAAGATCGAAAAATTCCTGAAAACCCTGAAGGTATTCTCACTGGCTGAAAGCCTGGGTGGAGTGGAATCACTCATAGAAATTCCGGCACG
>JAJZOT010000354.1 GCA_021847855.1 Thermoplasmata archaeon
AATATTATAAGGGAGGTAAGATGGGAACTCAACCTCCGGGGCTTCAAGGATGTCAAGATAATGGTATCAGGAGGCCTGACACCCCAGGACATCGTGGTTCTAAGGAATGCAGGTGCAGATTCTTTCGGTGTCGGCACTTCAATTGCATCCGGAAAGACGGTTGATTTTTCGATGGACATTGTGGAGATTGCGGGAAAACCCATCACAAAGAAGGGGAAGTTTTCGTCCCGGAAGGATGTTCTGCGATGCAACAAATGCCACAGCGTGCTTGTAATACCTGATGGATCGAGAATTCCGCAATGTGAGTGCGGCGGCAGTTATGAATCTCTCCTGATTCAATACTTAAGATCCGGTACCGTTTCAACCGAGGAAACGCCCGCAAAAGCAAGGGATAGGGCAATGGCATGGATTCATTCTTCCATAAATAAAGATGAGCCGGGGGTTAAGTGATATGAAAGCGGCGGTAATGCAGGGTATAAATAAAGGGATAAATGTTGAGAATCTCCCGGATCCAGTTCCGGCAGGCGACGAGATTGTCATAGAGCAGAAACAGACTGGGGTATGCTATAGAGATATACTTACGTATACAGGTTTTTTTCCGAGAGCCAAATTTCCTATAGTGCCCGGACATGAAATTTCTGGTAAGATAATAGCAACCGGGCCGGATGTCAGGAACTTCAGGGTTGGGGATCGCGTCGCGACCCTTATATATGTCCCCTGCGGTATATGTAAATTCTGTTTAACCGGAAGGGAAAATCTGTGTCCCAATAAGAAGACTATGGGCGAAAATCTTCAGGGATCCTATGCAAAATACGTCAAGGTTCCTGAAAGGATAGCCGTTCCGGTTCCCGTCAACGTTCCAGAAGAAATGGCCACTATAACGGCATGTGTCACTGCCATGGTTTACCATGCGATAAGCGTTGTAGGCGATTGCAGGACAGGTACCAGGATACTCATAACCGGAGCCAGCGGCGGTGTAGGTTCAAATGCCATTCAGATAGCCCATGCACTCGGCTGTGAGGTATTTGCGTATACAAGCTCTCCTGACAAAAAGGAAGCAATATACTCTTTTGGCGCCGATTATGTGCTTACCGGGGAAAACTTCGACAGGGATGTAAAGAATATAAGCGGCGACGGTGTTGATATCGTTCTTGAAGCAGTAGGTATGCCCACGTTTTTAAGATCATTTCGATCACTTGCATTTGGCGGAAGGATGATTGTTGTTGGAAACATCGAACCAAAAAACGCTGAGTTGCCAATCGGAGCAATGATACTGAAAGGCAACAGGATAGAGGGGAGCATCAGCTCAACAAGATATGATATGATATCCACTCTCCACCTTGCGGAAAAAGGGAAGATAAAACATATCGGAACAGCACATTTTGGTCTCTCAGAGATAGAGGAGGCATACTCTTTCATCAGGAGCAAGAACCACACTGGAAGGGTCTTTATAGATGTGTGATCCATATTTTAACAGCCTGTCGTAAATAGAAATCAAAAGGATTATTATTGAGATAAAATTGCCGTCCTGATAACATGGAAGAGCTCATTTGCAATATTGAATTTGAGAAAGACGAGGATACATTTTATGCTCATCTCAGAACTGAAATAGGCGGTCTCAGAGAGTTCACCGGCGTCACCTTTGATGATGTACTCAACCAGGTTATCGTGGAACTCGAGGAAGAGCTCTCCTGAAGCCGGTTCAGATTTTGTACCAAAAAACATTAATTACCTTATGAGTTAATAGTTCAGTGAAAATATTATCAATTCTTGCTGTTCTTATTCTTCTAATAGCGCCAGCAGCGTATGCTGGCGGTACGGCAACATCCGTCAATGTTACGACTGGATCATACCCGGAAATTTCTGTTAATACCAGCAGGGGAAATGATATCTCTGTATCTTACTCCTATCTGCTGCTTACCCTTCATCTTAACGGAATGGGTTTCGGTTCAGCGGGAGCAATATCAATTTTCGGTGCAAATCTTGAGAAGGTCAACTGGAATATAAAGCAGGTTGCTTCAGTGACTTATTTCAACTCATCATTCTCACTTTCGCCGACATTAATGCAACCTCTTGGTAATTTATCCGGGACTTATGACAATCTCACCTCCTTCTATCCTCAGGTGACAATGTCAGTCCAGATGGGTTATGCAAAGAATATAGTTGATACAATTTATGCGCAGAATACAAACAACACAAACGACTCAGCACAATTCACTAATTTAAGTCAGTCAACCTTCTATATCTCAAATTATATTACAGTCAATTTACCAGCACTTACAACTACACTTTTCGGAATGGAACCATCATACTCACTTCAGCTGCTTCAGCAGATCAATAGCTCCATTAACGGAACAACGCCGAGATTTGATGGCATAGAAGGACAATTTGGAGTTACTCCATTCATGGGATTTGCTTTTACCCACGGGAACACAATAAGAAAATCACAGAGTTTATTCTGGTGGCCTGAAAACTACACAGTCAATAATTCTACAAAGGAAATAAAGGCATATATCCTGAAAAGATTCAGCGGCGTATATCTCGGTTTCCAGTATTCAGCAAACCAGAAAAGTTCCGTTATTTTCCAGGATCCTTACTTCAGCATACTGAATGAAACAATAAACGGCCTAAAGATAGTCAACCAGAAGCTTCATCAGATATACCAGACAC
>JAJZOT010000355.1 GCA_021847855.1 Thermoplasmata archaeon
GAACAAAACTTATTGTTGTTCAGACCGATAACAAACTCAAGGGAACACTTTCAATTGAAACCATAAAACCTGACATGGATCTGTCAGCGACAAAAGTTTCTGAAATAATGGAAACCGACCCGCTCATAATAACCGATGACGAGAATATACATGTGGCACTGGACACCCTGACAAGAAGTCCATCGGGGAAGCTGGTTGTGGTTTCTTCCAGGGACAGAAGCAGTGTCCTGGGAACAATTGGTTTCTCTGAGGTGGCCGAAGCCTATAACCGGGAAATAAGGAAAATCAAGCTCCGACAGCTGGAACAGAGTTGATTTTTCGTAAACGAATAGTGCAAAAGTAGAAATCCCAAGATGATAATATCTATACAGAGACATAAATGGCAATCAATAATTCACAATACGGGTTGATAAGGCAGTTCAGTCCGGGAGACCTGGAAAGAGTTGTTGAGATTGCCTCGGATTCCCTGACGGAATATTACACCAACGGGCTTATCCTCGACCTGTACGAGACATGGCCACAAGGCTTTTTGGTTTTTGATTCCGGTTTCCGTGTGGACGGTTTCCTTATAGGTTCGAGGCACACGCAAAGTGAGGCGCGAATCCTGATTTTTGCAATAGACCAGAAGTTAAGAAATCGCGGAATTGGGGCTTTGCTTATGAATGAATTCATCGGTTTCTGCGGTAGGAGCAATTTTATGAGTATAAGGCTCGAAGTGCGGACCGATAATGACTCTGCAATTAACTTTTATAAAAGATTTGGTTTTGTGATAACATCGAGGTTGAAAGCATATTACAGCGATTCCTCCGATGCTTACACAATGTGGCGGATCGTCTAGAAGACTGCGAGTTTGCCTTCAACGAACATGTTAGTCAGGTTGCTTATGTTTGCCAGCCTGTCGTCGGCGATTCTCCTTATGTTGTTCTTCAGTTTTGAAGGATCTACATTTTCTGCATACATTACCTGGATGCTTGCAACATGCGGGTCGTCTATTCTCCTTCCAATCTGGGAAACGATCCTCACATGTACCTCCTCTATATCGCCTCCGTGCTCCTTGATAATGTCCTGCGCTATGAGATTGGAGAGCACATTGTAAAGCTTACCGACATGCGTGACAGGATTCTTTCCTGCAGCGGCTTCCATACTCATTGGTCTGTATGGTGTTATCAAACCGGTGACCCTGTTTCCCCTTCCAACTGAACCGTCGTCCCCGTTTTCCATTGAAAGTCCCGTGACTGTAAGATACTGTCCGGATTCTTTTCCGTCCTCGTCATCCGCCGTGTTTATAAAAATCTGAACCTCTTTGTCTGTAATGTTATGTGCGTTCTTGCTGATAAGTTCCCTCAGCTCTTCCTTGACTGAGAAGTACTGTCGGGAGTCCTTGACAAATTTATCGACATATGCCGCTGCAACTGTAAGATTAATCTTTTCCTTCTGCCTGAAGCCCATAACCTTGATATCGTACCCGATTGCGGGAAGCTTGGACTTCAGTGATGGGCCATTCAAAAATCTCTCAGTTTCGTACACCAGTTTTTCTGTATCGGTAAATGGCGCAAATCCCACTCCGAAGGAAGTGTCGTTTGCCCTCAGTTTTGAGGTATCATATATTTCATTCAGGTCCACCGAACCATGACCTATCCTGCAGTCTACCATGACATCTGCGTCCAGATCAAGATGTTTAAAATTGCTGCCTAAATATTCACGTGTGGCCTTAATCGCAATAGATTTGTACGGTATCCTGTCATTTCCAACTTTTGTGGTTGCCCTTCCACTGAGAAGGATATAAGTCGGTTCCAGTACTTTTCCTCCGCCAAATGCCGGGGCAGACTGACCTCCAACAACCTCTACCTGATCAGTATTGTGGTGCAGTATCTTTCCGTATTCCTTAAGGTAATATCTGCTTAATGCCCTGCTGACAGATTCAGCAATACCGTCCGAAACGCTGTCTGGATGCCCAATGCCCTTCCTTTCTACGATCTCGACCTCTCTCTTTACTGTTGGTATCTGAATTATTCCTTCTACCGCGATATTTCTTTCCATTGAATTGCCTCTTTTCGTGTGATTTTAATATTAAAATAAAGGTTTTGTATTTGAATTAAACAAATTACCAGTATAGCGAGCATAATTACTGAGAGTAATCTTGTTATTCATTATCATTGGGACCTGTGAAAGTGAATTAAGGAGGTAGGCATTAAGGTTGAATAATGAGGATTCTTGCTAGTGTAGATGACAAGAGCAATCTGGATCACTTTCTCAGGAGTATATCGCAGTTTGTCACGGAAATTTTTGCCAGCGGAGGGACGCACAGGTTCCTGACAGATTCCGGAATAAAGTGCACAAACATTTCACAGTTGACCGGATTCGAAACGCTACTTGACGGGAGGGTTAAAACTCTGCATCCAGCTATTTTTTCCGGAATTCTGTCTGAGCGCGATGAACTGGGAACATCCCAGCTGAAAGAACATGGCTTTCCGCAATTCGACATGGTTATAGTAAACCTTTATCCCTTTGAAAAAGCTGCAAAAACTCATGACCTCCATGAAATGATTAAAAACATCGATATTGGCGGCTTTTCACTTTTAAGGGCTGCTGCAAAGAACTATGAGCATGTGATAATCCTGTCTGATCCACAGCAGTACGAGTCTGTGATGAATGAACTGATCCAGAA
>JAJZOT010000039.1 GCA_021847855.1 Thermoplasmata archaeon
AGTAAACATGGTAGTGTGAATAGAAGAGCATATTCTGGGCTGATCCATTGACGACAAAATAGCCATGGATCGGTTGTACTCCGCTGTAGCTGGATGTGATGTTAAAGACATACGTACCGTCAGGGAGCGGAAGGAAGATGTTCTTGCCAGCAGTCTGCGTGGAATTATACACCTGAGCAAGTGCACTGTCGGACGATGGCTGAATCTGGAGATTCCATGTGCTCCCCTTTGGAACCATATTGCCCACTTCCATAGTTACATTATAGGTCTGTGCGGGAGAAATTTCCTCGAGGTACCCGTTGGCGTTATCTGTCGCAAGGAGCATCTGGACACTGGGTATATAAGCCATATATCCTCCGCCTGAAAGTGACGCAGAATTAATGGAACCAACGGTTTCGTCGATCATAGGGTTGAAGATGGTAACATTGTCAGTGCCTGCCTGCATGACATATATCAGGCCGTTTGACGGATTGATGGATATGCTCTGCTGGGGGCTTCCAAGAGGAATCAGGCTATAGGGTGTGGACTCCGTCGAAATGTAGTTTATTTTTGACTCGTTTATCACAAACATGCTGCTGTTATTTCCGTTTGCAATATAGATTGAGTTTGTGTACGGGTCATATACTACCTGTGACGGGTAGGAAGCGGCAACGGAGTATGGTACCGTCACCTTGTAGCTGCTTGCGTTGATTATGTTTATATTATCGTCTAGTTGTGCAACGTAGACCTGGTTTGTCACGTTGCTGTACGTCAAGGCCGAAGGATTCGAGCCCACTCCAATTGTTTTCACCTGCGTCAGGTTGCTGAGGGCGATCACCCCGACTGAATTGGGGGCTGACATAGCGACAAACAGGGTGTTATTCTGGCTATCATAGGCGAGGCCGTCAGGATAGGCGCCCGGTTGGGTTAAGCTCACGGTTGCCTCGATGGTGTTGCTACTGGGATTTATCAGAGTCACCCTATAAGCCCCCACTGTTGCAAACACGGTATTGTTGGCATAAAGTACGGAATTAACATAGCTAGGCATCGATATGGTCATAACCAGCGTGCCATTCAAGGAATATACATTGATAATACTACCTCCGGTGGCGACATATACATATCCATTCACAGGGTCATATGCAAGGTCTTGCGGAGTCACGGCGGACATGAATGGTGCCGCATGCCCAGAGGCGCTGTTGTAATTCAGGGTCGAATCAGGCATGGGGATGTTGTTTACAGAGATCATCTGTTGCAGCACCGGGTCATAGACCATGGCGTTGGATCCGTTGAAGACACCAATTTTTGCAGGCAGTGTCTGAATTATTGATTCCGTGGCCGGATTAAGGACGGAGACATTCCCGGAGAGGTAATTGGCGATATAGACGTAACCGTTTGCAGGATCATATGTCACCCCCTCCGGTTCACTCCCGGGAACTACGTTCTTCACCAGAGTGTTGTTTACGGTGTTGATTATGGAAACATTGTACTCCTGGGGATTACCGGATATTAATGCGTTGGGATCCTGATCAGTCACGTAGAGAATCTTGTTGGTCGGATCGAAGGCGAGTCCGTATGGCTGCTTTCCTACGGAGATAAGTGCTACCATGGGCCCGGGGTGTGAAAATGCATAGACCACATTGTTAGTGTTATCTGCAACATACATATAACCGTTGTACGGATCAAACGCAAGTCCATAAGGGGCAGCACCAGGCATCAAATCTTGTGCTGGTATCGTGGTAACATTATTGTTTGTCACATTTACGACCCAGATAACGCCAGAACTGGAGTACAGAGCAGAAACGTACAGGGTCTCACTCAGAGGATCATACGCGCTGAACTGCGGATCGCCAGCAAGGCTTATCGTTGCAATGACAGTGTTGGTTACCGAGCTTATCACGCTCAGGTTTCCCGAGTTATAATTTTCCACATACAAGTCATGATTGTAAGGCACGTACGTTATCCCCATCGGTCGTGAGCCAACACTTATGTTAGCAACCGAAGCGCCCGAGAAGGCATTTATCACAGTAACGTTGTTGCTGAAACTGTTGGTTACGTAAAGTTCCTGATTGTAGGGATCATATGTTCCGCCCTGGGAATTATTTCCATCCGGGTACTGACCGATTGGACCGTTTTGTGGCACAGCAGCAACATTTACATTGGGGCCGCTACTTGCCGAATGACCGGTCCCGTTCAGGATTACGAAGAATCCAGAAAATATAAGGGCCATAACAAGGAGCAGGGCTTTCATTTTCTTATTTATAGGAAACATCAACATATAATTACAATCATTTAATAATATTTTTCCTCACACAAATTTACACTGTATGCTTGGTTTGTACCATATGGGGCTTCTTGCAATACCAATCTCAAGTTCACTAATGCTTATGACGCTTTTAATTACGAGCAGTTAAATATGTCCATCAATACACCTCAGGGAATTTATTCCGATAACAGCAGGTTATACGCTGTTACAGTTAATGGAACTCTATATGGGGGTTGGAAAGTATATGTTGCTACACCGAACGGCACTGTCATCGATCCTTGGGTCTGGGTGGATATCAATTACTATGTTTATACTGCACCTTGGTGGCTAGGCGGATGGTCTGTGACGTACGGTGAACAGGATAATTATTACAACTACTACACTGGCTCTGCGGCTCTTTCGCTGTGCAATGGATGGGAAAGCGTGAACACAGACTCTGGTTATGCTCTTGCCGCCATATGCCTTTTAGCTTCTATGATGAAAGCCCCAATAGTACAAGCGATCGCCTTTGCCTTAGAAATCAGTGGAATTACACTAATTTACGAATCATCGACAATGATAAACTATTATGAAAGCACAGGCTTCTCTTACATCTTGTTTGATTTCGTAAACGATTATTTTTATCTGTGGGCTCTCACTCCTTTGGGTTCCTTTGCGTCTTCCTTCGGTCTATACAGAAAAGACTGGAGTGGAAACTTCTACACGTTTTGGTACAACGTACCTTACGTTGCTTACACCGGAATCCTGGCTGTGGCGTTCAGCGCCGACGTTTCGAATTGTTGCCATCAATTTGTGGGAGAGTACGGCAGTGGAACTTGGGTATGGTTCAACTAGGAGAGGATGAGGTATTACACCAATCTTTTATTTTTGGTTGATCATTCTCGCGATCGAGAGTGCTATGGCGTTGTTTTTCACTTTCGTGAATCCAGGAATATCAAAATTTGGGAAGGAAATATACGGAACTGTGGCAATTTTATTGCTCTGGATAGCGATCGCTATAACAGGATACGAGGTTTACGTTTTCTATCCTGCGCTCATTAAGACCCAGTACGATTCATCTGTAGTGAGGGCGCAGTATTCTCTCATGGTCTCAAATATACCTCTAGCCATACTTGCTTCCCTATTTAATTTTCTTAGACTATTACACTTAAAACGAAAGAATGCACTGTGAGAAGTTCCTATTGATGCTTTGTATTGCATTGTTCCTCTATCATCGATCACTGTTAACTTTTGTACCAAAACTTAACTCCATTTATATATAATTCAAGAGAGATCTCTTCCTGAACTTAGCAAAAACGAACCAAAGCGTTAAGTTTTACACTAAAAGTTAACGAAAAATAAAAAGGATATATTTTGGAATCCTTTGGATTTCTAAATTAGCCGGTTGATAGTATCGACAGAATAATAGTATGGGCCAAATCCATCAAAGAATGATACCGTAACATTAGCGGAAAACTGGGTTAAATTGGTGATTGGCTCACTTGTTGAAACTGAATGGTAAGTAGTTTGATAGATTGCTCCATTTATAACTGAATGATGTTTGCTCTCTGTTGGTATCAATGTGTGATTGAGATAGGCGTGATTGACTGCGACATTGATCATGATAGAATTTGAGGTATTACCATTAGAGGCAACAAGGGCATTGACTGCAATTAGGAATGGTGTATTACTAGACAGATTCCCCCCAGGTGTTATGAGTTGTAGGTAAAGAGTTAGATTGACATTATTCATAGTTAAATTGACAGTAACATACGGAGTTCCTTTTACCAGATAATCCTGCTGATTTCCCCGTCTTATGACGGACAATTGGGCTGGATGTGTTACTGCCTGTGAAATTGAGAATCCGGTGACCGAAATGATGATTACCGCAATCACTGCTATTCCTACTAGTACCTTTTTTGTCCTCATGTTGCATCTACGTTGTTTCACCCATATTGAAGTATAAATTATTTGTTCCCTCATAGAATTGAGTGTTTGTTGAAGAGTACGTTATGCCGTAAGTTACTGAATAGTCGTAATAATTGTAGGCGGAACTAGAAGTTGTGCCTCAAAAGTTAACACCAGGTGATTATCTATAGGTGAATTCTTCGAACCTCTTGGTGACTGAAACTTGTTGGTATTTTACCATAAAATTACACATGTACCGAATCTACGGGCACTCAGTTCAGCATTTCACTAAATCATATAGGCAATCGATAAATGTGGCCTTTCATCATTTCTTAAGGCAAAAAATTTTAGAAGAGGATTTATGATGGTGTGGTGTGTCAATTAACATAGGTCGCTTCTATGGCTTGATTGATTGTTACTCTCTCATTTCCGTGGAATATAGTACCTATAATGAGATAGTACTTACCAGCAGCTAAGGGCGTATTACTGAAGGCCCCCGACAAACCATAATAGGAAGAGTTACTGGGAAGTCTGAGGTCTGTTTTATTCGTAGTGTAGTTGATTATGTAAACATCCGTGGGAATGGTTGACTTCCAAGAACCAGTTACAATGGCACCCTTTGATAGTGTAAAATTGACCATTATGGCTCCACTGCCATTTGAAATTGACCAGTTCCCGATGGAATCACCTTTGCCAGCTATTACAACCATATTGCCATAATATGCGGGATACTGCGCTGAATTCGATGCGTTAGTATGTGCTATTGGAAAAAACATCATTGAAATAAACAGAGTGACGACAATTAATGCCGCCACTGCACCCGTCATTGTCCATTTCATCATTTCTGTTCACCTAACTTACCTGTTCCCCCTTCTTATACTTTGTTTCATGGCATTATAGATATTTGGTCACCATCCCCGAAGTTACCTGGAACAGTATTTGTCACAGTGTACTCTTGAGGGTAAATTGGTATTCCTGAAGACTGGCTAGTCGCACTAAAGGAAGCTGTAATTATGAACGGTGGGAAACCGCCTGACAGCGTTGGATTTAGTTCGCCAACTGAAGTTGGTTCAACTGTGTATGCCGTACCGGAAGATGCAGAGCTGCCAACAGAATTGTCGCTTTGATACAATCCCGTTCCTGCGTTTGTCTTGTCTGCCCAGCTGTATTGTATACCGCCAGGTATACCGTATGAAATCGTGGCCGAAGCTGCGAGCCCGGTACTTGAAAGCGATGCTCCCACAGTATAGGTGATAACAGCATTCGAGCCTGAGTTAAGTGGTCCCCAACTGAATAATTCCTGGCCGGGGTAAGTAGAGGTTTCCCAATTTACAGTGCTAACAAAAGAGCCAGCTTTGAAGTTCTCGTAATAGAATGGAGCTGTTCCGAAGTAATAGTTATACCAGGGATTTGAGGCATAATACCCAGTAGCTGAGCTAGTGCCATGTTCTAGGAGAAAATAGTATGTTCCAGAAGGGGTCGAAGCGCTTGTTTCATAAAAATCAATCTTCGATGAAAGAGCTAGAACCTCCTGACCACTACTCGCGGTTGCTTTAGTGTTGTACCACCCCATTGTTTCTAAGAAGTTGAAACCATTATAAGTTAATGAATCAGGCAGTATTTTAGCGGTAAGACCAACGCTACTAGATAAGATATGGCCATGTTCAATGTGTTTGTTTACATTATTCTGAAATGTGTTTATTGCCCACACTATTCCGTTGTCATTGTTTGTGCTCTCATTCACAAAATAAACTCCAGCAGGATTAAGAGTAATTACAACAGTCGGGGATATTTTCTCACCATCCTGGTCGCACTGTACATAAGGTACAGGATACTGAATATCCTGAAGAATAAGGGAGTGAATGGAAAACTGTCGGTGAACGAGGTCCTCACAGAGCTCTCCAGGGTGTATCTCATCACCATGGGTGCACGCAGGGTGCTCTCTGAGGTCACGAAGAAAGCAGAGAATATTGAGAAGATCTTGGGAATGAGGTTATTCCAAAAAATATTGAAGAGTTAGAGTGGTAATTCTCAGCATTTGGCTACCTGATATATCCAATTTGGCGTTAGGGGAAAAATTAAATCCTATGTTGCATATTTTAAATAATGTCCAAACCGGAGAAACCTGGACCAAATGCCGGGAAACATAACGCTGTGCGTGTGGCATTTGCATTGTTCACGGTTGCATTAGTATTGGTTTCAGGCATAGCTGTTCTCGAATACCTTAACCATAACGTGCCCCGTCAGCAAAGTGGTTTTTTCCCTTCTGAACCCATGCCTGCCCTATGGCAGTCCAACTTCTCTGGGACTCCCAGCACAATAGAAACCAGCGCAAATGGTACAGTTTATTTCCTTGTCGACAGCAACACCTCATGGAACGGAGAGGCAGTTAATTGGCAACTTTATTCGATCCAGCTGAGCACTGGAAAGATTCTCTGGGAACACAACATATCGATCTACGGTGCTGGAAACGCGAAACCGCAGCTTTATCTTCATGGGGGGCAGCTATACTTTATCGGACCAGGCGGCAACGGTTCCGTTAACAGCTCCATAGCCGGCAGAAGCAACAGCCCTTATGCAATTTATGTCGTACAGTATAACCAGTCCACAGGTTCAACAGTAAGGGTACAGGCAATAGACACATCGGTCAATTTTTCTGTTTCAGGCATCTTTGCAGTCTATGGCAGCTACCTCTATACAGCATGGACTTCTTGGGACAGTTCTGAGATAAATGTTGCGGCATACACCCCCTTCTCTGATATTACGAGTTCATCACCAAAATGGAACATAACCATAACTCAGCCAGCCAACGAGTCAAGCACTCCAGTTATATTTGTGGACAGCAAAGTTCTCCTGCTCCCTCTGGGGGAACTAATGGGCCTTGACCCGATCAATGGAAAGCAGATTTTCTCTGCCCCATATTCCTCACTGGGCACTGATGAATATAACACCGAAAATGGGGCTCTGCTGAATTCCACGTTCTACTTTGTTTCAGAATTGGGAGTAGGTGGCAGGGCCGTCAATTTTCACCTCATGGGGATGGAATTGCCAAGCATGAAGATCATAGCCAATGTTACTGTGTCCAAATCGTCCTCCGGACTTGAGCCGCTCCCGGTTAGGGCATACGGTTCCGAGTTAGCTGTTGCAACAGACCTTAGTGGAAATTACGTTGTAACCAGCCTCGGGGGCAAGATCTTATGGAGTAGCCAGAGTGTTTTAGCCGGCGGGTTGCCTGGCAATTCCAACATAGAACCATTGAATCCCGTGCTGGTCATGGGGAACGGAAACTGGATTCTGACTTCTGTTTCATGGCCACCGGGAAATTCCGGCATTGCTACCCAGTATTTTAGTGAAGCTAATCCCTCCAACGGTTCAGTTTTATGGGTACACCAGTTTTCATTCGTTGTTAAGAAAGGACAGACAGAATACTTGCCGCCTGACCTATATCAGCAACCAATGGTCTTGCTCCTGGGGTCTTCATCTCATTACCTGATTTACAGATGGGGTAATGCTGTTGGCTGTGCTGCGGTCTGATTCCTCCTTATCTGCAGTTTATGGACACATATAAATCCTAAACCTTAACACCGCAAATTTTAGGGAATAGGATTCCATAATGACATAACTCTTCCGCACTTCTCGGCATTCTGTGGCACAGATATTTGTTAATTTCAAATCCCTATGGGGATTAGTGGAAGGCTGGGTGAATAAAATAGTGGAGGGGAAAGGAAGAAGCGAAATATTCCCTTGGAAACAAAGCTGCTAAACGGGAGCTGCTACCTCTATCATTGAACATCAAGGTATGAACGCACGAGCAGGAAAACAGTCAAGGTCTCAAAATACATCGGAAGGATCATCCGGACGGGCTTATCCGGGAAAGCAAAGGAGATCAGGGCAATCCATGAATACGACAATTCTGCACTTGTGTATTACCTTCCTGATGACAAGATTGCAAGGCTTAAGGAATATTTCCCCGACAGGTGGGCTGATCTCTATGGCCTTTCCGTGATGAGGCTTATGGATTCGGTTCCCCTGAAATCCATAAAGGAACGGTGGGAGAAGCTCTATATGCCATGAAGAACGAGCTTGAGAATGACAAATCATACCTAAGTGACGACGTTTCATTCAGGGATTATTTCTTAAAATCTTTCCTTTCCCTTTGCTTTTATTACAGCATATTCCCGCTCATCGGAAATGCCGATCTCACCAGTAAATTGTCAGTGAAAGATGTGCTTATGAGATTCCCAAAGGCATAAAAAATACCAGAGAAAACAGGGAAACACTGATCGAGACGCCTTCAGGCGTTGGAAAGATAGGCGAGATGCTTGGAACCAGTATATTCCCTAAAAGATTGCGGAGTTAAGGTTAACAATGAACAACCATTTTTTCTTATTTACGACAATATGGAA
The DNA here is from genome assembly GCA_021847855.1 of Thermoplasmata archaeon. Next base: position 8,539 of record JAJZOT010000039.1, read on the forward strand.
TATAATTTTCTCGGAAGTAATATATACGTCAATGTGATTTTTTTCTACTATGACTGAAGCATTATCTGGAGAGTTAAGTAAAGTTCTGCCGGGAACTTACAAAGCAACTGTATCTCAATTTTTTGGTATGATGTTGGATGCGTTTGATCTTGTGCTGGTGCTTGCAATGGCTAGTATTTTGGGTGCAGTTTTCTTACCAGGAAAATCACATCTCCTGGATATCTTTGCAATAATTCTGTCGTATACGATCACTTTGATATTCAGACCAGTTGGGTCGGCAATTTTTGGCAATCTGGCGGACAAACTCGGGAGGAAAAAAACCCTAATTATTACTATGGTTGGAATAGGGCTTTTTGCGGCAATGCCGGGAGTGTTGCCAACGTATGCTGTTGCAGGGTATTTAGCGTTCGCTCTTTATTCAATTCTGAGGGCCGTTGTGGGAATATTCGCAGGGGGTGAATATGCAGCAGGACACCCATTCGCGATGGAATGGTCACCACCAAATAAGAGGGGGTTGATCAGTGGCCTAGTTCAAGGAGGTTTTTCCATAGGTGCATTCTTAGCTGGTTTGCTTATTAGTGTGTTTGTTGGCACATTTGGTGCTCAGGCAGTTATTCTAACGTACTGGAGATATATATTCATCTTTCCCCTCGTTATACTGATTGTTGGTTTGATCATACGACTTACCATGGATGAGACACCAGTCTTCCAGTCTGTAGAGAGGAAGAAACAGGTCGAGAAATTCCCCCTGGCGTCACTATTCAGGGGAGATGTAAGGAGAGATTTCTTCCAAGTTATGCTAATGATGACCGGAATGTTCTTCTTTGCATATGCCCTATTTGCCTATGTACCGGCAATTCTTGAGTTTGAAAAAAATCCCCCACTAGGAGCGGGGGCGTATTATATTAGTGCATTCACCAATGTCTCGGCGTTTATAGCCGCCGTAGCTGTTGGAGCTTTTTCACAGAGGTCTGGGAGAAAGAAAATGGCGATAGCGTGGTGTGTCATGAGTTTTGTTCTCGCAATTCCGCTGTATTATTTACTATACGAAGGGGCAATTTATGGAAACTTTGTGCTTGCGCTCATTGCAGGTTTGCTAATAGGGGCAGTTACTCAGGGTATCTGGGGCATGGTCCCGGTTTATCTCTCCGAAAGATTCAGGACTTCACACAGAGGATCAGG
>JAJZOT010000356.1 GCA_021847855.1 Thermoplasmata archaeon
GTTGACTTCTTCCAATAATATAATAACTTATAATGCAATTTGGCGCAGAAAGGGCTTGTGGTCTAGCGGTTATGACATCGCTCTCACACAGCGAAGGCCGCCGGTTCAAATCCGGCCAAGCCCATTTAGAAATGTAAGCAAATCCTATTGTCTAGCGGATTGGTAGGAATCCGATTAAATAATTAAGCGGATACAAAATAATATTCCTGCTGAGTTCATCATAATAGATTCACAAACTCTTCTACAGTTAGACCAGATTGTTTAATAATGGCTCTCAAGGTTCCGGGCTTCAGTTCCTTATGCAAGGGTACAACTATGTTTCTGTATCCATTCTTGCTCTGGATTATCACGTGATCACCCTTTCCTTTTCTGAAAATGAAACCTCTTTTGGAGAGTGCCTTGATTACAACTTCTCCAGATACAACGGGAAGTTTAGGCATCCAGAAGAACTTCCTCGCCAACGTCCTGGGGTATAGGTCTTCCGTCTTCTTTTAAAACTTCCAAATATAATTCTATCGCTTCCTTGATATTTTTGAGAGCTTCTTCTCTGTTCCCCCCCTCAGAGATGCAACCAGGGAGTGCCGGTACACTCACTGTAAACCCTCCATCTTCCTGTGGTTCAAGTATAACTGTAAATTTCACTGAATATGAATTCAAAATAATGATTTAAGTCTTGTGCAAGGGAATATCATGTTGAATTAAATGATTTGACCCCCAATCAAAAGGATTTTTTTGGATTTTGAAGTTCTTAATTTAGACACAAAAAAAGCTATGTCAGTTACTTCTTCTAAAACATTTCTCTAATAATTATATGAAAATTATTTTTATTGGGCACAATCAGCGCAACGGATTCAACATCCATATATCCCAAAGATCCTCGTTACTGCCGCAAAATTTCCATTATTTAAAAGGGATATGTTTTGATTCAGTAATGTATATGAGCTAAAATCAGATAACATAAGAAGGGAAAGAGGTGACTCTGTGTTCACTCCTTCCTCAGCGATGTGATAGAATGCCGAGATTTGAAGTATCCGAAAACCTGAGCAAGAAAATAAACGATCTGAGCAGGGCAAGGCAGTCCCTTATAGAAGAAATGGAAGCTATAATGTTCTATGACGAACGCGCTGATGCCACAGAGAATGAGGAACTGAAAAGCGTTATGGTCCATAACAGGGACGATGAAAAGGAGCATTTTTCATTGCTTCTTGAATTTCTCAGGAGGAACGATCCTGAACTTGACAAAGAACTCAAGGAAATCCTGTTCAGCAAGAAGAAGATGCAGGAACTGGGAGATTAGGATCACTTTTCCTTTGGATCCGAATCCAATCAAGGGTAAAAATTATAGTTAATTACCTACACTATTATGCTTTTGTTTAGGAATTTCTCTGACCATCTTTTTGCAAATGTCAGCCTTCCTGATAACACCAGGAAACTCTTTTTTATTGTATCTTTCAGTTTCTCTTCAGAATCTATTGACGCAACGGATACGGCTCTCTTGACGCTCTTCCAGATGAATTCTATTGGATTCAGATCTGGGGAATACGGAGGCAGGAATATCAGCCTGATATTCAGCAACTCCGCAGTTTCTAAAACGATCCCTCAATGGTGTGATCTGAAATTGTCCAGTATTATGGCCACAGGCTTTTCAGGATTCTTGTCTCTTATCCCCGCTATGAAAGAAGTGACGTTTTCCCTCCTCGAACGAACCTGGAAATTCACCAGACTGTTCCCGTTGATTGCATAGAAACCGAATGTGTTAGCCCTGTATTTTGAGGTATCCCCGATGATTTCTGGTTTTCTGAATGACCATAATCCAACCGTGTTCGCCGTAGTCTGTGGCGCAGTTTCATCCAGGAATCCGATTATGCTTTCTTTCATGGATACTTTGCCTAAGTTTTTTTTAGAATGTTCTCTGCATTTCCAGGTCTCCTCTTATCATGAGGATATGGCTTTGCATGTCTCATGCCCATGCTATTCAGAATGACCCATACCTGCTTCATTGTATATTCTATCCCGAATTCTTCCCTTATGATACTCTTGACCTGAGCGGTTGTGTACTGCCCGTTTTTAAGCTTCTCTTTTAACGCGTTTCTCTGTTCCACAGACATCTTTGATGGCCCCTTCCTTGCATATCTCGGCATAAGGCCTCTGTACCCATCCTGATTCCATCTCCTCTGCCATGTGTAGCCCATCATTTTTGTTATTCCGATTCTCCTTGCAGCCTCTTCCACGGAATAACCATCGTATCTGTATTTCACGAAAAGAAGTCTCTTCAGGACCTTTGTGCTTCTTTCAAGGCTTCTTATCAGCCTGTTCAGATCATCTTCAGCCATCTTCCTCTCGATGGGATACATCTCCGTTTTGACCATGAAAATGTAATGTTAATAAGTATAATAATGTTAGTAATTGACTATAATCTCTTTGTAGACCACAGCGACGACGCTGTCATCAAATTGCTTGAAAGCCTTCTTCAGTTCTTCGATCTGGACCAGTCTATCGGGATTGGAAATTACCTTCCCGACCATTTCTTTAGATAGCTCCCGTTCACGAATGCGCACGAGAGAGTGCGCGGAATAGTTAATAATCATTTAGCCATCGATACCACGTTCCCAATTTGCTTAGTTATCAATTGGCTGATACTGACCTTGTTGC
>JAJZOT010000357.1 GCA_021847855.1 Thermoplasmata archaeon
ATTAGCTTGAACGCAGAACTTCTTTCAATCTATATCCAGATTGGTTATACTGTGGTTTTTTCATTCATCCTCTATTCCGTTTTTCTGAGAAGAGGTGAGATATCATAAGTTCAATTGAAGTGAAGGAGTTACGCAGAATTATCAGGGGCACAGCTGTGATCAATATACCCAGTCTGTTCATGGAGAATTCTGTAATAGGTATAGTTGGACCAAATGGAAGCGGAAAATCAACTCTCCTAAAAATCATTTCCGGCTGCATTGACGATTTCAAAGGATCAAGTTTAGTGGATGGAATTAATATTGTGGAGAACCATAAAGATTGTGCCCGAAAAATTGGCGCCCTGATTGAAAACCCATGGCTCTATTCTTATGTGAATTCTTATGAAATGCTTGAAATTGCCCATAGACTGAGAAAAGGGGAGAAGTGTATAGAGATGGAAATTGATGAAGATCTGAAATCTCTTGGGTTGCTCCATAAAAAAAATGTTCCTTTAAGAGATCTTTCATCGGGAGAGAAAAAAAGATTATCCATCGGGCTTGCAGTGACTGGTTCTCCTGATATAATTATACTGGATGAGCCCACTGATAACATGGATGCCGTTGGGGTTGACATGTTTGAGAACTTAATAAACAGACTGAAAAAGGAAAGGGAGAGACTAATCATAATCACTTCACATGATCTTGATATAATAGGCAAAATTTGTGACAGAATAATTTTTCTCGTGGGGGGTGAAATCAGGAAAGACATTGAACTTAAGGGAGAGGGATATTACTTCATACTTCACACAGACGAGAATTTCAAACCTGAAAACATGGGGGATTTCAGTACAGAGTATTCAGACAAAGGGAAGATTGCAGTATGGATAGATAATGAGGAGAAACTTAATAATTTCTTCAGAATAATTTCAGAAAAAGGAATCAGAATAAAAAATATAGAAAAAATTACCCGGGCAGAGCTCGAGTATAAAAAAATAATGGGATCAAAGTAGTGAAATCTCGTCTCCCAGAAGAACTTTCATCCCGGCTTGATTGACAAGCTTTCCATTCTGGTCTATGATTTCAACCAGTCCAATGTATGATTTGTAATCAAAGAACATCATTGATACGTTGAGGTGTTCCATGCCTGTAGGGGTAGAGATGCTGGTGTTCACGCTGACGAATATATACCTTGATCCATTGTATGTCGAATTTATGAACTGCGAATAATGGGAGGAAAGTGCAAGTATCCCATTGAAAAGTGTTGTGTTGAAATTGTTGTTAAACTTCAAAAGACCTATCAAAGTACCATTTCCATGATTGTCCCCATAGGTTGAAAATGCAATAGCAGATATGTTTGACATGGCTTCGCTCATGTAGAGGGATTCTGAAGAAGTAGTTGTTGCACTGGAAGTGTTCACAAATTCTTTGTAAATTGTTGAAGCGTTCTGTATGTTGATATCAACCTGGAGGAAATTCGTCTCATTTACGCCAGTCTGTCCCTTTATTTGGGCTGATGTGATAAATATAGGATGAGATGGTGCAGATGATGGATTCTTTAGGATTGCAACCTCGCTGTTCATAAGGGTAAGAATGGCATTTTTAGTTTCATTCACACTAGCAAGATGGAGTACCATTATAAGATGATTTGAATAGACAGAGATCATTATATTGACATACATGCCAGTTGCGTTGAATGTTGAGGACAGACTTTTAAGGGTATTTGACTCAAAGAATCCATATATATATGGTGTTCCTGAAGATGTCATTCCCATTGAAACATTGTTTTTGGTCGAATTCTTTGCGCTTGCATTCATTAATGACCATATATGGGTAACTTCACTCACGTTTCTCTCTGAAATGTATCCTACTGTAGCTATTCCCACACCGGAGGTCGGCTGGAATACTGCAAATTCAAGTGATGTTATTCCGGAGAGTGCTGGTGAGTTGGAAGTTGGAGCACTGAGGGATGGATTTACAGAAAGTGATTGTGCGTTTGAACCCTGTAACGATATGAATGGCATTTTACCAACTATCTGGTTGTATCCTGGCATGATATATGTGTTCAAAGGAACAGAAGTAGATGAAGAGTAATAGCTCCCTCCCGCTCCTTCAATTATAGCAATACCTGCAGAAGCATTGTTTGCTGTGGCAGTTGAACCAGATGTTTGGTTCCAGCTCCCACCTAAGGAATTGTTTACCTGATTGGAACTCACAACATTCGGGGAGTTGTACTGTGGGGAACTGCTGGAATATGTTGGGGTGCTTTTATTATTATTCAAGTTCAAGTATCCAGTAGCATAAAGTAACCCGGTAGAGATCACCAGAGCCGCTACTATAACGACTATAGCCATTTTCATTATATTTTTCATGTATGGGTGATCAAATTTTATTTATATATACTTTTATATTTTAAAATAAGGGTATTTAAATTGAGATACTGAAAATGTGTTGTAAATAGCCATGATTAATTTCCCCAATGGTCCACAAAGTATAAACTATATTACTAAGTTCCATAAGAATCAGAAAAAAGAATCCAACCCATATTATCTCTAGAGGATTTCTAATAACCTCACAAAAAACACCGTAACATTTATTCATGAAACACGCATGTTACTGTATGAGTGATTTACTTGATCATGCATTGAAAGAAAAATACAACACAATGAAGATAAA
>JAJZOT010000358.1 GCA_021847855.1 Thermoplasmata archaeon
GTATGATTTCATAAAAGAAGGTTGGTCTGTCTCCCATTGGTTTGGTGAATATCTGAAGCAGGTATCCGTACTCATCCCTGTCCACGAGAATGTAAAGTTCCTTCAGCTTCTCAATGTCCTCGTCTATGTTTCCCACATGTTCGGCAAGCGTATCGTAGTACTTGGCAGGAGTATAGAGAAATTCAACACCCCTCTGCTTCAGATCAGTGACCGTTTTTATGATGTTATCAGTCTCCAGCGCAATATGCTGAACTCCAGGTGAGTTGTAATAGTCCAGATATTCCTGTATCTGTGATTTCTTAAGACCAAGGGCCGGCTCGTTTATTGGAAAGACAATACTTCTGTCGTTGTATTGAACCACCTTGGATCTGAGAGACGAGTACTCTGTACTTATATCCTTGTCATCAAAGGTCACAAGCTGCTCAAATCCCATTCCCCTGATGTAATAATCAACCCATGAATCCATCTTCCTGTCTTCAACATTACCCACAATGTGATCAATTCGCTTCAGTCCGGAGGATTTCTCCCTGATATTTGAAGGCTCAAAGCCTGGAGGAACCTTGTCATCATACTCCGAAAGATCTACAAGCGAATGTATTGTGTCTCCGTATGCCGGTATAACAGACTTCTTCATCCTGCCAAAGTCTCCCTTTATGGTCTCAACTTTTCCCGGCTTAACAACACCTCTTTTCTTAACGTACTCACTGGTTTCATCAATGTTTGGAACCTTGAGGGATATGTCTCTCACCCCATCCCCATGAAGCTTTACATGTTCCGCAATTGGTGAATCGTGATTGAGGAATGAAGTGAAGATCAGGTTTATATTTCCCTGCTCCATTAAATATGATACCCTGTCCCTTACACCCGTTTCAGGCCCGGAATATGCCTTCAGGTTAAACCCCATTGCCTTCTGGTGGAAAAATGCCCACTGCCTGGCTGACCCAACATAATATTCAACTGCATTAACAGTGTCAAAATATGGTTGTTCTGACATAGCGTAATATTAACAACAGAGCTAATATACTTTGTGAGAAACTAATTGTCATGATGCCTTCGCAGATCCATAACAGGGGTTGCGAATTAGATTCAAATGTGGTCCTTTCAGACCATAACACACATTAACAGTTATTTCTGATGGCAATTTTATATTTTTTTGATGAAAACGATGCTCAATTCTTCCACTTCAACGCAATTTACCCTGGGAAGTTCATGGAAGACAGAGAAAGTAATTTTCATTCTCCACTTATAACCCGGTTTTCCTGTAACTGGACAATATTTTTTAGATAGATTGGGATGGGCTGACGATAATTTTGGCTGATAGAATATATACCATGGTGCTGGCGTACAGGGGGACTGAAAAACTCTGGAATTCATCTCCTGAACAGATTGAGACACTGGAAAACGTCATAGAGGGAAAACTTGAGATTCTCAGGAAAGAGTTCATAAGCATAAGATCTTACAGGTCCCTTCGTCATGATAGTGACCTTCTTTTCTGGGTGTCATCGCATAAACCAGAAAAATTTTATGAATTCAAGGCTGGCATGAACCTTCTTTTCAGAGGTATGGCTGAGACGTCTTTCAGTATGATCTCCATATACGAACATTCACCTTATCTAAAGGGGAAAACCACGCTGGAAGATACGCTCCACAAGAAACCTTCTCCCTATTTCGTTGCATACCCGATGAGCAAGACCGTTGACTGGTACCTTCTGGATTATGAGGAAAGAAAAAGGATACTCTCTGAGCACATAGGAATGGCTGTTTCACACCCGGAAAACAGAGATATAAGATCCTATACTACGTACAGCTACGGCCTCGGTGACCAGGAATTTGTTGTGCTCTATGAGGTTGATGATCTCTCTGCATGGTCCCACGTGACGGAAAAACTTAGAGAAGCCACAGCAAGGAAGTGGATAATCAGAGAATGGCCAATACTTGTGGGAACACTCAATGAACCTTTCAGAATAATGCCATGAACAGATTATGCCATACGCCAGAATTACAGATGTAAAGATGATCAAGAAGTCTACGATCTCTCAAATAATAGAGGGTTTCAGGCCAGATACAATAACAGATTTCATAAACAGTGGAAACATGGTGTTTGTGGATACTCCTCCATTATCATGGTTCCGGAATTATCGCAGTGAGCTTCTCCCTCATCCTACGAAGGGGGATTCCCGCTCAAAGTGTTTCAGGAGGGAACCTCATGGATTTGAATTTCTCTCTGCATGGAGGTACTCTGTCTTTCAGCATGAGGCAATATGCTATCCAGCCACTTTCATCCACTCTTTTGGGAAATGTAAAACCTCACTTGAAAATGTTAAAGGATCAGTCGCTTACAGGGATTTTATCAGTTCTGTTAAAGAAATTAGTCTTTCAGCCGGTAAGAGAATGTTATTAATATGTTCAGGTGTCAGGAAGATCAGGGTGCCTGGAATTTCTATTTCCAAGAAATTTATTATTGAAACTAACTCCCTTCATGGGGTTCTGAAGGAACTTATCAGGAAGAATCATGATCGTATATCATGGGAAGGTGACTGCTTTGATTTTTGATGATCCACTATATATAATCAGGTATTCAGAACTTGGACTGAAGGGGCCAAGGGCCAGAAACAGCATGGAACAGACGCTTGTTAAGAA
>JAJZOT010000040.1 GCA_021847855.1 Thermoplasmata archaeon
TTTTTACTTTGGAATTTTTGGATTCAAGGGGGGGGGGGAAAAATCTCCGTGATCTTGAAAAGCGCTTTTTCAACTTGTTGATGTACCCGTTTTCCTCCATAATATTAGGGTGCTCCTCTGCCGTGATGGTTTGGTCATGGGTTGTTATCTACGGATATAAAGTCAACACGTGCCATGATTGAACAAATGTTTAAATATAACACGAAAAATAATGAATGGCATTGGACACGAAATATAAGCAATTTCCGAAAATTGCAGTGATACTGATTGCCCATGATCGAAAGGAGTTTATATTAAGGGCATTAAAATCGATAGAGAATCAGACAAAGAAAGCTGATGAGATAGTTGTCGTAAAGTCATTCCAAGACGAGACAATCGACCGGATGATAAGAGAATATAACGCTATCAACATCTTCACTGCATCAGCCCCAGAAGGAGATAAGATACGTGAGGCCCTAGGTCACGTTAAATCTGATATAATTTGCTTGCTAGAAGATGATGACCAATTTTCTCCTGATAAATTAACACGCATTTGGCATCTTTTTCAAGATGATGTTGTATACGTCCACAACAATCTCACGCTCATAGACGATGACATGAAAAATCTAGACCCCAAAGCTGTTGCTAACTTTAACCTATGCAACGAGAACCTTAGGATTAGTTCAACGAAGAGATTATCTGTAATCAGAGAACTCATAGGGATCGGAATGGCATTCAATGTTAGCAGTATTTCTGTTAGGAGGGATATTCTAGACCTAGGATTCTTGACACAGGTTTCTACAGGCATCGATGAAATGATCTTTGTGAAATCCATTGAACGTGGTACGGTTTCTCATATCAGCGAAAAATTGACTATATACCGGTACCATCATCCAAAACTACTTGATCCAATAAAAGTTGAAAAACAATATGCAGACTGGATTGACAATTACACAGGGTCACTCTGGAACTTTTTAAAAAACAATAAAACACATCTTGCAAATCGATGGGCTCGTTCAGTTATTAGGAGGCTGAAAATAAAAAGAATCTTGTTATTCACGAAAAAGACAATAAGAATAGTCAGATAACCAGCTACTTCTCTAAAGTATAAGGAATTTCTTTTTGCACAAATCTTATAAGCTTCTTACTATGTTTCATAACCTTAAATGTCCAAAATTGTAATAGTTGGAGCCGGAAAACTAAACAGTAGTTTAAATACTTATTCAAAGGAATTTCAACTCGCTTCAAATCGTCCACGAATCGTTATATTAAATTCTAGAAATCAACTGAATAAACAAGATTCATATGGCGTTCCAGTCTATAAAGGTATATTCCCTAAATTTGCAGGTTCTGGTTGGGCTCTAAACAATTTGTTGGGTAAAGAAGTATATCGGAGACTGGCAAAGACGCTTCAGGATAACCTGGTGCATTACACTACGTTTGGGCTTCCGTTGCTAAGAAGAAATGAAAATGATCCAGTAACAATTCACGACTTATTTTTTTTGAATAAGAAAGATGAAGCATACGGTAGATTTGTAAATATCTCTAAATTTCTTTTAGATAGGTTCCTGGAACATAACAATGTTATTGCACCGAGCTTTAAAATTAAGGAGGATTTGATCGAATACGGTTTCAGTGGGACTATAGATGTAATCTACATCCCTGTTCAAAAGGAGTTCCAATATATTCCAGACAAAGCTAATTTGAGGAGAGAACTGTCTCTGCCTCTAGATAAAATTCTCGTCCTCTCTGTTTCTAGTACCCTCTTGAGAAAGAATACACAGGCTGTATCTAGAACAATGGAGAAACTTGACGATCGGTTTGCCCTCGTTAGAGTGGGGCCATATATCGGGAAAGGCTTCTATTTTCAAGATGCTGATCCAATCACACTTAACAAGATATATAACTCCTGTGATCTTTTACTGTTTCCCACCTTAGCTGAGGGATTTGGAAAACCTGTAATTGAGGCATTTGCAACGCATTTGCCCGTAGTAGTTTCAGATATAGACATAATGCATGAGGTAGCTGGAGATGCTGCTGTTTTTGTAAAGCCGAATGTTGAAAGTTGTTATGAAGGTATAAAGGTAGCATTAGATAATAAAGAAACACTGATAGACAAGGGGTTAGAGCGGTTAAAACTTTATACGCAGGATGCTTTTGCAGGCAAGGTTAGAAAGGTATATTCAAGAATAGAAAATAGTTAACAACAAGGTTATAGACGCTAGCTGAAACCACATGTACTGGCTTTCTTGATAAAAGAATTACCTAAATTAGATAAAGCAGAGCCAGTAAATTATGTTAAATTCGAAGGAAATGTACAATCCCAGATCTTAATTTTAGCGGAGATTTTTGCATCCTATCGTCGTCAACAAAAATATTAACTACAGAATGTATACATAAAATAATGATCTCAATAATTCTGGCGGCAGGGCAGGGTACCCGGATGCGACCTCTGTCATATATAATTCCGAAGGTTTTGCTGCCTGTAAGAGGAAAACCTGTCCTAGATTATCTCCTGTCAAATTTGGCAGGTATCGATATCAGCCACCACTTTATTGTAGTTTCTGAACAGTACGACACGGTGCAAAATTACCTAGAAAAGACCGGGATGGACAACGTTTCAGTTATCAAGGGGCTAGGCTGGGAAACTGGAGGTGATCTCTCAATCGCGCTCCAGGAGATTGGAAGAAAAGATGATGCTATCGTTATGAATGGTGACATAATCACGGATGTCAATATTGCGGAACTGTATCAGTATCACAAGGAAAAAAAGGCACCTGTCAGCATGGCACTGTTTGAGTTGAACGATGAGGAGGAGGCGAAGCGGTTCGGACAAATTACCCTTGCCAGTGATGGGTCTATCTCAAATTTTATTGAGAAAAATGACACTACGATGAGAGGATCAAACCTAGTTAATGTTGGATTTTACATTTTCAGCAAAATATTCTTGAGTTCACCTCAAGATTACCTCATACCGAGAAGGTTCAAGCTGGAAACGGAACTGTTCCCCAAGCTGGCCATGGAGCATAAGTTATTTGGGTATCCGATGAAAATCGATTACTGGTGGGATGTTGGAACCATGACATCCTATCTCAAGGCTGAGCATTTCTTTATCAATGGGAGGGGCATAATCCCGCCATAGGTGATTTACGTGAAGGTGGCTGTAATCGGGCTTGGATATGTCGGTCTTCCTCTTTCTGCCTTACTGTCCCGAAGTTTTGAGGTAATTGGGTTCGATACTGATAGCGCAAAAATAAGAAGAATCCACGACGGAGTGATTCCCATTGAAGAACCTGGAATGGATGCTTTACTCGCACCAGCACTTAAATCAGGTATGCTTCAAATTACTACGGATTCTGCAAAGTTACGGGAGGCTCAGGTCAAGATCCTTACAGTGGGAACACCATACGACGAAAAGAGTGACTTCGTAGATTATTCCCAGCTGGAATCTGCTCTGGAGATTATGATTCCTCAGTTGAAGCATCGGGATGTTGTAATCCTGAAATCCACAGTACCCCCTGGTACGACCACGGGAGTTGTCAGGGCAAGAATAGAATCGTATGGACTCAAGGTACCAGAGGATGTGGGACTCGTATTCGCACCGGAAAGGATGATCGAGGGACAGGCAATTAGGGACTTTCAGGTGCTTCCAAAGATCATCGGAGCGTCTGACGGCAGGTCCCAGACAATTGCAGAACAAATACTTACAGCTCTGGGCGGGAAAATTATAAAGGTCTCAAATCCAGAGACCGCTGAAACAATTAAGATGGTAGACAACTATTCGCGGTACGTTTTTCTGGGACTGACCAATGAACTTGCGCTAGCTTGTGAGAAAATCGGGGTGGACGTGCTTGAAGTCATAAGGTCAGCGAAGGATGATTACCCCAGAAACTCAGGACTTCTTCTCCCTGGTCCAGGTGTTGGCGGATCTTGCTTGAACAAAGATCCTTTCATTCTTAGAGGCGTAATACGGAAATCGGGTATGGAACTTGAGATGGTGAAGTCTGCCCAATCGGTAAACTCTCGAATGCCTGTGCATGTTGTTGATCTCGTCAGGGGATTCAGGAAATCGGGGATTGTCACATTGCTTGGCGTTGCATTTAAGGGTGATACAGACGATACAAGATACACTCCAGCGTATATTATACGGGACGAATTGTCAAGGGACAAGTTCGAGGTCAGGCTGGCTGATCCGTTTGTGTCTGGAAAAGATATATATAAAAATCTTTACGTGGCTACCACGGGATCGGATATACTTGTTCTCCTTGCAGATCATTCGGAATACAGGGAAATAGAAATTCGGAGGCTAAAAGACTTAATGAAACCCGAACCCGTGATAATTGATACGAGGGGCATTATTGACAGGGATGAGGCAGTTCATAATGGTTTTGAATACCACGGACTGGGTAGGTTATGAAACACGTACTTATTGCCGGTGGGGCGGGATTCCTTGGCTCACACCTGGCCGAAAGACTTCTGAAGGATGGTTGCGAGGTTACTATTGTTGATGACTTATCCAGCGGACGTGAAACTAACATATCCGGAATTATGGATGAGCTTGAATTTATCCGGTCCGACATATCTGATTTGGAGTATCACAAGCCCATTGACATCATTGTTAACTTTGCCAGCAGAGCTAGCCGGGTTGAGTGGGAAACGTATCCGGTAGAGGTCGCTTTATCCAATTCCCTCGGGAATAACAATCTCATCAGGTTGGCTCTTAGAAGCAAGGCGCTTTACGTTTATGCATCGAGCTCGGAGGTTTATGGCAACCCTGACGTTTTTCCCACCCCGGAAACTTACCTTGGCAGGGTTAACACTACAGGCTCGAGATCGCCCTACGATGAGGGAAAACGATTCGGCGAGGCTCTGGTGAAGGCATATGAGAGAGAATATGGACTCAAGAACATCATTTTGCGGCTTTTCAATACCTACGGTCCAAGAATGAGGGGCGGTGACTTTTATGGACGCGTAGTGGACAGGTTTATACAGCAAGCCATTCACGGCGATCCGATTACGGTTTACGGGGACGGCAAACAAACCAGATCCTTCAGCTTTGTTTCTGATGTCGTTGAGGCAGTAGTCATACTGCTCAATAAAGGCAAATCAGGCGAGGTTTATAACATCGGGAACGACGCGGAGATATCGATAATAGATTTTGCATCAATGGTCAGGAGAATATGCAAATCATCTTCTAAAATTGAGTTTAAACCGATTCCCCCTGATGATCCTGAACGAAGAGCTGCAGACATTTCCAAAATCAGTGCCCTGGGGTTTAAGCACGCCGTTGATCTTGGTAATGGTGTGGCAATGATGGCTGAATATGCAAGAGAAACTGAAAACTAATTTAAATCCCCTGGCTATCCCGTTGCATGGAAAAAATTCTCGTGACTGGGGGTCTTGGTTTTATCGGAAGTCATACTGTCGATAGGCTTATTTCGTCGGGTTATCAGGTCAGAGTATTTGACAATGTTGAGTCGCAGGTGCATTCCGGGAGAGTTCCCAGCTATTTGAATAGGGAAGCTGAGTTTTTTCGTGGTGACATCAGGTACAGAAAACACTGGTTAGAAGCCCTCGACGGTGTTGACGGAGTAATTCATCTTGCAGGTGCGGTAGGAATTAGTCAAAGTTTCTGGGAAGCAAAGAAATACGCGGACGTCAATGTGGGTGGAACCAGTGCCCTCTACGAGACCCTGACAAAGGAGAAAAAAATTAGGAGTCGTATTCGAAAGATAGTGGTAGCATCTTCCAAGAGTCTTTATGGAGAAGGTTCGTACAGATGCGCAGTTCATGGCCTGCAGAATCCTGAAGTGCGACCGCTTAAGCAGCTTGAAAGAAAAGAATGGGAAGTCAAGTGTCCAGTTTGCAATCAGGAAATGGTACCGGTAGGCGTCCAGGAGGGAAAGACAGCTCAAAACCTCAATCCATATTCCCTATCAAAATACGCAACAGAGAAACTAGCAATGGATTTTTCATACGCACTTCGGATTCCTACGGTTGCATTTCGTTATTTTAATGCGTATGGAGAAAGACAGAGTCTGAGCAATCCGTATACCGGGGTTATAGCAATATTTCTCTCAAGACTTAAGAACGGCAATTCTCCCCTCCTCTTCGAAGATGGTAACCAGTTAAGAGATTACATTCATGTTAGCGATGTAGCAAGCATTAACGTGGCTGCGCTTGATCATGGAAACGGTGTCTACAACCTCGGTACTGGAAAACCCTCATCGCTTTCAGAAATCGTTACCCTCCTCAATAAGAAGCTAGGCACTTCAATTGCCCCCATGATTCCTCAGGATTTCAGGGTTGGAGACAACAGGCACGACTATGCGGATATAACGAGATTAGAAAGCGATTTTGGTAAGATAAAATTCACGCCTCTGGACGAAGGCATTTCAAGACTTTGCAAATGGGCAGAGTCTTCTAGGGCTGTTGACAAGTTCGAAGGTGCAGAACGGGAGAGAAAAAGATATCTTGAGAACTCAGAAAAGTAATTTAAGCGCGAGTTCTCCTTATCTGGACAGGACCGTCCTGAACGCCAGAATAGATTTTACAATGGCAGTTATTTTTAGAGTGTACCGTCGTCTTAGGAATCTGGTGGGGAAAGATAGAGGTTTTGGATATAATCCATACCATTCTGTTCGCTTTTCACAGTTCTTCCTTCGCTGGCTAGCTTATATCCATACTGAAAAAGAAAATCTAGGCACTTCCTCTTTAATTCAATGGAATGCGTCTCGAGTATAATCCTAGGCTTTAACGTTTTTAATGTCTCTCTTGCACCTTCCAGAACGTCAAGTTCAAATCCTTCTGTGTCAATCTTTAGTAATGATACTTTTTCGTTCAAGAATGAATCGAGTTTCACAACATTGACATTCTCATATATCCCCACCCCATCCTTCGTAGCCATATTCCCGGAAATATTGATATTGTAGACGCCCTCCTGTTTCCCAACTGCACAGTTGTTAATCGAGACATTCATGCAGGAATTTAGTCTCAAATTCTCTTTCATAATATCAAAATTCTTTGAGTATGGTTCAAAACATACAACTTTTAATGATTTGTACCGCTTCGCGCATAGAAGTGCGTAGTCACCATATTGTGACCCCACATCAAATACAACGTCTTCAGGTTTTGGGGCAAACCCGGGAAATTTTGTATATATCTTTTCAAAAAAAACTTCCTTTAGCGATTCCCCGGGAGTATCGTTAGAGAATAGAATTCCGTAATCATCGAACACGTGTTTCTTTGGTAACTTGTTCCACGTTTCGTTCCACATCTTGAAATCGTGATTTCTTGACTCGTCGTTTACTAGATGTAGGAAAATTGAACTAAAAACTGTCTTCGACCCCTTTATTGCCTTTAGATCTCGGTGGTAGTAGTAAAAGCCCCTTGCCTTATTAATATGCTCATTGTTGATACTGTTGTCCCATTGCTTTTTAAGGGTGATCTTTCTCAGTGTTATATCATCATGAACGGATAATGCCATGAAACAATTACATATAGACACTTTTAATGCATTTCGCGCTTATTCTTATGTATGTTTTAGTGTTTTCTACTGATATGAAAAATTAATTGAGGTGGGAGCATCGAGCACTTACTAGGGTGTCTGAGTTCTTATCTCGGTAAACTGCACGGTCAAATCGTATTGGTCAAGTTATACCGAGTATCTGTTAGCATGAGTAATAGCCGCTGCGATAGCAGTTGGACTTGACTTGTGCATAATTAAACGACGCAACTGATTTTGCTAATCTTTGGTTTATCTCACCAGTTTGGCTGTTTGAAGTTACTGCCCTTTTAATCGATTCCATCGTTAAACAGTTTTCGGCAAGTAAATTCATACACATTGCCTCGCTTTTCGCATTGTCCGCTTCGATAAAGTAAAACATGGCTCCAATGACAAACGGAAATTCGAGAATGAGGGCGGAAAAGGTTCTGATAGGAATGGGAAGCTCATGTCTCCTCAGGGTAAAACATAAAGACTTTATAGTTTCCTTAGAACTTTTAAATTTCCGTCTAAATATGGCAATTCCTACTTTCCCGCTAATTTTTTGCTTTTTGGTATTTAGATGTCAAATATTTAAGGTTCTATCTTCCCTCGACTCTTCGGAAGTGTTGGCATATGTTCCGGTCTGATAATGTGGGCTGCCTCCATAATAAGGAAAAATAATTTCACTTCACTTAGATATAGAAAATAAAGAATAACACTATTTTTTAGCTATTCTATAAAAGAATGTCTCAAGTTTATCTACATATTGATCACGAGTAAACACAAGAGTTGTTAGGTTTAAGCACTGTCTAAGATACTCTTCTGGGTCATTATCGTAAAGCACTTTCAATTTATTAATTGAATTCAGGAAATCTTCATTTGTGTTCGCAACTAAATTAATTGAGATAGGTGCACTAGTGAGTTTATTATTTTGTGGGATCGGACGATAAATTACAGGTGTTGCGTGTCCAAGAGACTCCATAAGTGCAAGGGAGGACGACTCATTGTAACTTGGAAAAATCGTAACATGAGCACTCTGCAATAAGTTCACTAGCAATTCCTCACTTACTGCTCCAAATATTTTTACATTGCTTCGCTCTTTTATCATATTTCGCAAATCAATGCTTCCAAAACCGCATATAAGAAGTTGTACATCGTCTGGTATCTTATCCGATACGTATGCAAGGGTATCTATGCCCTTTGAGTATTCCCACCGGCTGAAGTAAATGACGGTGAATCGATCTGCTTTCTTAATTGGTAAAGATAGATCATTTAAGTTTGTATTCTCCAAGTAAAGGACCTCATTCTTCGTATTGAAAAGCTGGAATTGATCTTTTGACAAAATATGTACTCCATCGAAACGAGGGAGCAATTCCTTTAGTATTACCTTCTCTCTTCTATTTTTGGGATGCTGTAACCCTGGACTATGAAACCCAAAAATTGTTTTTGGGCCGATTTTCAAAATTTGTTTTAGGTAACTGTAATAGCTGCCAGAAACATAGATAAGATCAGCATCCAAGTGCGGAATTGTTCTCATTTTAAATGGCAAATATTTACCCCAAGTTGTGCTAATCTCGTAATATTGAATTTTTGGGTTGGTAATAGGCAGATCGTTATATTGATGAATTCCAACATGAGGAAATGACGTAACTCCATATATACTGACTTCGTGACCTCTTTTGGTCAAGGCATTTGAAATTTTAAGAATCCATTTTTCAAGGCCAGGTAGGTTTTCTGAGGTCAATTTGATAACAGCAAAGAATGCAATTTTCATTGTCAAGCTAATGTATGTATTGGTTTTACACTTTGCTATTGATTAGGTACCTACTATGTTAAATTCTTCAATTGGATCTTAATCTTGCATCCTTTATTAGTCTTTGTGACATTCTCTGAAGTTCTGCTGTTCATGGCAGAGCCATATTCTGACCTTCTTCAAGAGTCGGAGGGGTTGGTTTTGACTGCGCTGTATGCAGTAGGTTCAATTCAACTCATCCTTCTCTGTATGATATATTCATCGTAAGCCTGTTTTCTCTTGAGCATGCAGTATATCGCCCTGAGAAGATGTCTAGCGGCAGCTATTTTCGCCTTCTTTGATCCAGATCTTTCCGATATCCGTTCACAGGCAA
>JAJZOT010000359.1 GCA_021847855.1 Thermoplasmata archaeon
TTTCATCAGAAAGAAAGTCATGGTCAAAAAATTTGGAAAGCAGAATTTCATACATGAAAGATGTTCTAATACCGAATTTATCAAAGGGAAAGCTGGAACTGGCAGACCTTATGTCAAAGGAAATGGGAAAATCTATAACACAGAGTGTTGCAGAGATTGATAAAACAATTAAGATGATAGAATATTTTGTATCCAATGCCCATGACTTTCTTTCTGATGAAATAATACCAACTGAGGCAAAGAAGAGCTATATTAGCTTCGAACCCCTTGGCGTTATATTTCTGATTATGCCATGGAATTATCCGCTCTGGCAGGTTTCAAGGGCGGCAATACCTGCAATGCTTGCTGGAAATAGTATTGTGCTGAAACACGCAAGCATTGTATCGGGATCGAGCAAAAAAATAGAAGAAATATTTGATACGCCTCAATTCAAGACTGTCATTGTGAAGGGATCATCTGCTCTCGACCTGATTAAATATTCCGATGGTGTTTCCTTTACAGGATCTACAAATGTCGGGAGAGAGATATACATTGAATCAGGAAAAAATATCAAAAAGGTAGTTCTTGAGCTTGGTGGTTCAGACCCGTTTATAGTATTGAAATCTGCGGATCTAAAAGTGGCAGCGCATAATGCAGCTATGGGCAGGCTCCAAAATAACGGTCAGAGCTGTATTGCATCTAAAAGATTCCTTGTTCATGATAGTATTTATAATGATTTCAGAAAGGAGCTTGAAGAGGCTTTCATGAAAATCAAGACGGGAAATCAGATGGATCCGGAAACCTATCTCGGGCCTGTTTCCTCAGATTCACAGAGCGAAATTTTAAGGGAACAGCTTAACCAGCTGAAATCTATGGGAAAGATAACTTCCTATGGAAACGGTCATGGAAATTTGATCCCTCCAACAATTGCAGATTTAAATACAGCCTACAACGAGGAAGTGTTTGGACCAATTGCATTGCTGAGAAAATTCAGAACTCGTGAAGAAGCCCTGAACATATCCAACGAGATAGAATTTGGTTTAGGGGCGTCCATATGGGGCGATCCAGAAGAGGCTGAATCCTATATTGAAGGTATAGAATCTGGAATGGTATTTGTTAACAAAATAGTAGCCTCTGATCCAAGGCTCCCTTTCGGTGGAGTGAAAAAGAGCGGTGTTGGCAGAGAATTGTCCCGATATGGAATGCTGGAGTTTACCAACAAAAAGACTGTCTGGATCCAGAACCAGAAATGAATAACCATAATAGTATCAATACAATCTGACAATCATGAAGGCAAGCGATCTATTTGTTAAGGCACTGGAGAATGAGAAGGTTAAGTTCATATTTGGCCTGCCTGGAGAGGAGAATATAGATCTTCTGGATTCAATTTCAAGATCAAATATCAGATTTATTCTAACCAGACATGAACAGGGCGCAGCATTCATGGCTGATGCCTATGGGAGAATAACTGGAAAGCCTGGAGTATGCCTGTCAACACTTGGACCGGGGGCAACAAATCTCCTGACTGGTGTTGCAAACGCTCATCTTGATAAAGTTCCCCTTGTAGCCATTACTGGACAGGCATCAAGAGAGAGACTCCATAAGGAGTCACATCAGAATGTGAACACAATAGCCCTGTTTTCCGGAATTACAAAGTATAATCTTCCTGTCATAGTAGCTGACACCATTCCTGAAATTGTGAGAAAGGCATTTAATTTGAGTATACAGGAACAGCCAGGCGCAACCCATATTCAGCTAAGTGAAGATGTTGCTGCCATTGAGACAGATTTTGTGCCATTGCTGGAACCTACTACTACTGAACTTTCATCAGTGCCTTTTGATCTCATAGAAAAGGCCGCAAAAGCTATCAATGAGTCATCAAACCCCGTTATACTTGCAGGTAACGGCGTTATCAGAAGAAGAGCATGGGACAGTCTTGCGCAATTTGTAAATAAAACCGGAATTCCCCTGGTAACTACATTTATGGCAAAAGGAATTCTTCCATACAATCATCCCAGTAATTTGTTTGCTGTAGGAGGAAAACCGTATCCTAAGGGAATGAGACCACTTCACTCTTCAGATTTTATCATATCTGTGGGATTTGATCTTGTAGAATACGATCCAGTCATATGGAATGAAGATAGATCAAGGCATATAGTGAATATAAACACATATCCCTCTGAAACGGACAGTCATTTTCAGTGTGAATTTGATCTAACGGGAGAAATAGGTAGAAGTGTTGATGCCCTCACAAAACTTGTGAAGAAAAGAAGTGATACAACCCTGCATGATGACATCAGAAAAAGAAGACTTGAAGAGATGCTTTCATCCAGGAATGAATTTGAATCACTGCCAAAAGAAGTTATGAAAGTACTGACCGAACAGGTCAATAATAACACAATGGTCATATCAGATGTAGGTCTGCATAAAGTTTGGGTATCAAGATGGTTTCATCCGAAAATAGCAGGGAAGACCATAATCTATAATGGATTTGCGTCTATGGGGGCTTCGTTGCCAGCATGCATCGCAACAAAACTAACTCTTCCTGATCATGAGGTAATTGGAATTGGAGGGGACGGAGGATTTCTGATGAATGTACAGGAGATGGAAACAGCTTACCGTCTTGGTAT
>JAJZOT010000360.1 GCA_021847855.1 Thermoplasmata archaeon
CTGAAGGAAAAGATGGTTCGCAGGTTATTGTAAATGGAAAAAGTATGGGAGTTATGTCAATCAGTAAATATTATGATTATCTTGTTGAGAATGGAAAAAGAGTTGTGAAGGAATCCCTGGACTATTTATGTGATAACTATGATGTGGTTGTGGCTGAAGGTGCTGGATCTCCGGCTGAAATTAATCTCCTGGATCGTGATGTTGCCAATATATATGTCTCAACACTATATGACACACCAGCAATACTTGCAGGGGATATTGAAAGAGGAGGTGTTTTTGCCTCTTTGTACGGAACACTGAAGCTTATGCCGAGATCTGATCTTGTAAAGTGCATGATTATAAACAAGATGAGAGGTTCAAAGAAATTCCTTGAAAATGGAATAGAAAAAATCGAGGAATTATGCGGTGTACCGGTTATTGGCGTATTACCGTATGTTGAGAATGTGTTTCTGCCGGGTGAGGATTCCCAGGATTACGGAAATACCATGCTTGATAATGGTAAAATCTGCCTTGTGAGATACCCAGCCATGGAGAATTACAGCGATACTGACCCACTGATAATATATGGCCTTGGCTACCGTTATGTCAGGGCATCCAACCTTAATGATCTGGATGCAGCCAGAATAATAATACTTCCAGGTTCAAAGAATGTGGAAACCGACATGAGATACCTCATGGAGACGGGATTAGCAGAAAAATTGCAGAGTGCAAGGGAAAGGGGTGCCATGATAATTGGAATCTGTGGAGGATACCAGATGCTTGGGAAGACAGTATCTGATCCGCATGGTACCGAGATGAAGGAAAGGTCGATCAGAGGACTTGGCATGCTTGATCTGGCCACTGAATATTCACCTGTAAAAACGGTTGATTCTGTCTCCTACACATTTAATGGAAGTAGGTTTGCTTCCCTGCCCTCTGGAACCGGCTAC
Organism: Thermoplasmata archaeon; assembly: GCA_021847855.1. Next base: position 930 of record JAJZOT010000360.1, read on the forward strand.
GAGATCCACTATGGAACAGTTTCTTCCAGTGAGAAGGATCATCTTCTTGAAATTGGTGGCCGAAAAGAGGGAACTGTATCTGCAGACGGGCACATAATTGGGACAAACGTACATGGCATCCTGGAGAACAGGGAATTTCTGGAGTACATTACAGGCGAAAAAATTCCAGACATGATCTATGGTGAAGAACTTATGAGAAGAATAGACATCATAACAAATTCTTTTATTGAAAACATGGATATGAGTTACATAGAGAGACTTGTAAAATGACTTTGAATCCTCTTGAAATTAGCCTATCAGTGCTTATGGGTGCGCTGATCGTGGATTTTCTATTCGGAGAACCAAGAAGTTACATTCATCCCAAGGTAGTAATAAGAAAAATTGGCACCTACTTTGACCAGTTTTTCAGGATTTCGAAGAACAAGTCTGCTGCCGGTTTCCTTTATTTGATCTTCATAACTGCCCTTATCCTTATTCCTGTGCTGGCGATACTCAAAATTTTAAGCCTGTTTTCTGTCATTTATGTTGTGGCGGCAATCATAGTCCTGAAAAGCACTTTCTCCATAACTGTAATGGGTGAGGACGTACGACCAATTATCAGGGCTCTTGATGAAGGTAGCGTGGATGAATCCAGAATGTACCTTTCAAGGCTTGTCAGGAGAGATACTTCAAACCTGAAGGAATCTGACGTGGCTTCCGCCACAATCGAGTACATATCCAGAGGCATAGTGGATGATGTGTTCACTCCACTGATGTTTTTTGCCATATTTGGTGTCATCGGGGCACTGTTCACCAGAGTTGTAAATGTCCTTGACAATCTTGTGGGTTTCAAGAATAGAAGGAATAGGGAGTTTGGAAAATGGACTGCCATTGTTAAAACTATTGTCAATTACATACCTGCAAGAGTTGGTTCATTCATAATATTCTTCAGCTCGGAAATGCTGAACTACAGGGTGCAGGGAGTTTCATCCAGAAAAGTTGCGTGGATTGTTGACAGTGCAAACAATGGCTGGCCGATAGGTGCTTATTCAAGTTCCCTGAACATACGAATAGAAAAGCGTGGATCCTACATAATGAATGAAACCGGCTATGAAGCCACCTCAGGAGATATAAAAAGAGCGTTAAGGATCTATTACCTCTCCTTCTATATTTTTCTCATACTTTTTGTTGTTCCAGTGATGGTGGTGCTTTTTCTGGCCCATCTGTGAATAAGATGCACCCCGGTATTGAATTCCAAGTTTATCAGGGAAGAACCGAATTTACTGACCTGTTGATTTTTCGCACCTCTTCCAGTGGATTTTCAGAGTCATAAATGGATCTTCCAGCGATTATATAATCAGATCCATTCAGAATTGCATCAGCCGGATTCCCTCCCTGAACCCCAATCCCTGGAGATGCTATTGTGAGTTCTCCGCCATTTTTTCTTATTCTCTTGATCATTTCAATATCATTGCCAGGTGCTATGACACCTCCTGCCCCCACACTGACAGCCATTCTGAGAAGATCCAGACTCACAGGGTTTATGAACTGACCTGAACCTGGATGTGACATTGAAACCACTGCAAAGACCTTCATATTTCCTGCAGAATCAACAACCGCCTTCAGAGAATCAGACCCGGTAAATGCGTGGGCGATTATACCCCAACCGTTATTTTCCCTGACGTTTTCAGTA
>JAJZOT010000361.1 GCA_021847855.1 Thermoplasmata archaeon
TGCTGACATGAATACCAGCGCAAATTACGAAATAGTGGATTCAGAGGATCATGTTGTCGAAACCAGGATAAAAACAAAATTTTTTGCCGACTTTTACAATAATGTAGTAAAGAGTTATAGCGGACCTGTTTTTTATGGTGCAAAGTGTGATGGGGCTGGTCTTTCCAACTATTATATAGTTGAGAAAAGGGTTCAGTCAATGTTCCTTACCGGTCTGAATAACCATCTTAACAGACCTGGGAGGGTCCGGCATAAAAATTATCTGCTGGAGATCATGGACCTCAGTAAAACTGTAAATACGAACGAATTTCCATTCTGATTAATAGAATTCCGAACAGAGTTCTAAAGCATAACAGACTTCATGGGAGAGGCTATGGTTATGCATACAGCCCTTTCATGTCCTCACCGGCTCTCCTGCTCCTCAACACTTCATTTACTATCTTCTCTGCCTCATCCTTGTTTATGCCAACTTTGTCTGTCAGGAATACTTTAATCTCCTCTTTACTCTTTCCCTGGCCGACCATGTCCTCAATCATCATGTGCATACGCACAGCAACCTGCTTGTTAAACTGCTCCTCGAGTTTAAGGGCGCGTACCATCATATAGAGGGATGATAGGAGGATGTTCAGGCCAAGGTTGAGTTCGCTTTTAGTAAGGCGTTCAACAGCAAGGTCCACCCTCGATATTACCTCCTCATTCATCCCGAACAGCATGAATTTTGATATGTCTATTCTCTGATTTAGAATCAGAAGAGTTCTGTAGGTGTTAAGTCTCACCATGGAATCCATCACAGCAGTCTCAATACCGGTTCTCACCGTAATGTGAATTGTATCTGGATGAAACCCCAGAAGAAAAGCGAAAGGTACATTCTCATTTTCCATGATGAGGTGATAGGGATCTTCGCTGAGTTTCCATGGAAGGTCAACGAGATTCTTTGCGTTCTCCTTTCCATCACTCAGCCACTCGATCACTTTTTCTTTGACTGACATAAACATGAATTCATGGCAGTGTAACAATATAAGTTTTCGTATTGTTTCTGTAGTTTTTATTTCCGATTGAATTGAACTATTCTGTTGTTCAATAGATTTTTGACATTATTTCATTCAGAGTCAGTTATCGAGTGCATCATGTTGTCCCGATATGTGCCGTCTCTCCTGGTCCTGTGATTACTCAACCTGCCCTCAATTTTAGCCAATAAAGCCAAAGAATAGCAACTGAAACCTACTTCCACGGTGCGATGGTTATACGCACTCCTTTGCATCTCGTGCTTCCAACGATGCGGTTACCGTCCTTCATAACAATTGCAGAACGATATTTGCATTCCAGTTCCCTATTCCTGAGGGCTTCCGTTATCAACGCTGTTTCAACTTCAATAGAGCCGAGTAAATTTAACACCCTTGTAAAGTTCAAGGTTTTTCTGACGCAAAAAAGAGCTTCGATGTGATCTTCCCTAAGCAGCTCTAATCTGGCATATCTATCTCCAAGGGTGCACGGTCACAAGTCTTCTATATTCCACGGATCTCGGTTATGGCTTAACAATTACTTGAATTGCTGAATGTCCGTTAAAATGCCATAAGAACAGTAACACACTTGGTTTCTGTTTCTTTGCATAAATATTATTGATTTTTCCGGACAAATGCTGTCTTTTATATAGCATAAATAAAAATACGTCATAATGTTGCGGCTTCAATGGCTGATTCTGTTCTGAATGAGAAAATAGCACGTGATGTTGTGAGGATAGATTCGTCGAGGAATTTCAAGGCACTCAATAAGTTAATGGTTATATCGGGGTTGGGATATACTTTTGATGCCATTGCAATTGCCCTGATTGCATTCATTCTTCCAGTGGTCATAGCACCTTTCCACCTTTCCGGGATACAATCTGGTATCCTCGGAGCGAGTACACTGATTGGATATTTTGTGGGAGCGACATTCTGGGGACTTGTTGGAGATAAATATGGCAGGAAACAGTCAATACAGTACACGCTCATAATATATGCGATTTTCAGCCTAATGAGCGCCTTTTCATCTAATTTCTCTGAACTCACAATATTCAGGATCATCGCTGGTTTCGGTATTGGTGGAGAAAGTGCTGTAATAGCCCCGTACTTTAGCGAATTCGTCCCCAGAAAGTTCAGGGGAAGATACACCGGGATGTTAACCGGCTTTTTCTCTTTCGGATTCATAATTTCAGCCTTTCTAGGATACTTCCTTGTACCGATACCCAATATAGGCTGGAGAATAGCCTCGATAATTACGGCATTGCCGATATTTTACGTTATAGTGCTGAGATTCAAGCTGCCGGAATCTCCAAGATGGCTGAGACTCCATGGAAAAGACACTGAAGCAGATTCCGTGCTGAATACCATTACAGGAAGCACTGAATTGCCAGCTGAAATTGATGGAAAACCTTCAGAAATCTACATAAGTGAGATAGTTAAAGTGCTTGGCAGCGCCAAGCGGGGAAACAGCTTCAAACAGATCTGGTCAAAGGCATACAGGAGAAGAACTTCCATGCTCTGGATCCTCTGGTTCACCACCGGATTTGCTTATTACGGGTTCTTTGTTTTTGTCCCGACACTCCTCGTTGACAAGGG
>JAJZOT010000041.1 GCA_021847855.1 Thermoplasmata archaeon
AAAAATCACTTTGAGCGAATAAAGCTATCGGCCCGGAACGACAAGAATAGCTATTGGATCTTTAGTACGGGGGTTGATTGGGTTTATGAATCTTCTAAATTCCTTATTCCTATCCTTGATGCTCTTGGAAGAATCTGAACACGTGCATCAAACCCTACAACGCATACATTGCTTTCCCTGGGGTCCAGAAATTCAATCCCTTCAGGAACCAGAAATCAATCAAGAGAACCAGGGCAACTATGGAAGATTATGAAAGGCTCGTGAGTGCCTGCAGAGGATATACAGCACCAAGAGATCGTTTGATGGTTGAAATTCTGTTCAAAGCTGGTCTCAGGCATATTGAGATTGTTCATCTCACAGTTGATGACCTCTACCTTGGCGACGACAAGATCATTGTAAGGGCCGGAAAGAATGAGAAGTAAAGAGAAGTTCCCTTATTTCCAAGTGTCATGGATGCCATTCTGACACCTAGGCCTTGATGGCTACCCAGTATGGAAAGCCATAACATTGTTGACAGAATTGCCAAGACAAAATCAAAGGGATATATTTTGGAAAAGACGGTTAAACTCAATTTGCTATCCCTTCACTTTCATCTCTCCTATAATTACTTCGTAAAGTGGGAACAGAATTTTTCTTGCTTCTTCGTCACTGAACCCCAAGACCGATAATATTCCGATGTCAAGGTTTACCCTCATTTCATTGGAACTTACATACTGGTCAAGAATTGACGGTAATTCTTTATTACAGAGATCATTAAAAAGATTCAATAATTTGGTTTTTGCCTCAGCGTTCAATGCAGACACATCAAATATGTCGAAGAGCACGAGTTCGCTTTCCATAATGTCGGTGAAGCCTCCCGTTGTCTGTTCCCTGAATGAGAGAATATTTGACATAGTGAGTGTACTGTTTAGAATCAATGTCTGAATTTTGGCCTCAATTGGGTCCCTAAATCTTATCAACTTGAATGTATGGGGAGATAGAATACCATTCTCAGAATAGAACGCAAAATGATGGGTATTCTTTGAATTGGGTCTGAATCTCCTGCCCACAACTACATTACTCGTCTTCTTCCGTACATTTTCTCTTTGGTTTGCCCAGTCAAATGAGCCCCTCCATTTTGAGAGGTTAAGAATTGCCTCAAAATTACCGGGAGGATCGATAAGAACATAATCTATGTCAGAGGCATCCATTGTTTTCACGGCAGTCAGAGTTCTAAGGGCGGGTTTTAACTTTGATCTTGCTACTGGGAATGATTCATTGAGACCTTTAATTCTTACCATAACAACCTTTTCATTTTCGTTCTCAACAATTAGGAATGCTCTTTCAATCCGTGAGGTGTCCAAAGGTTTCGTTATGAAAACCAGTTCTGACATTCCCGAAGGGGAGGCATGAAAACCCTCTGAAACCATGAGGGGGCTTATCTTTGTTAATTTCTTACCGGCCCTTTCTCTTACCCTTGTTAAGAAATCACCCAGAACCTTCTTGTTGGATGTAGATGCAAAACCGATGATGGGCATTAAATTATTTTCATATCGAGACAGTTTAATCGTTTCCAGGAACTCTGTCTCAACAGTTCCGGTGCTCAAGGGTTCTTTCCTATTATATGAATTCTTTATTATTGAAATGAGCCTGCTCACGGCTTCGGGTGGCAGGTTCTTTATAGACGTCTTTATGGTCACGATTGCAGTGTAGTCACCCGGCATTGGTTTCCGCTTCCTCCCAATGAAAAGTACATCCTTAAACGATGAACCTTCACTGAAAGCCTCATCTTCAAGGGGTTTGACCAAATATTGCAGGGAATAGTTCTTAAGCATATATTGTCTGATTTTCTTTGTAGCCTCTCCTCTGGCTATATTTATAGGTATGACCGCCGCCACTTTACCGTCCTTCCTGAGCAGCATATCTGAAAGGGCCATAAATGAACCCCATAGGTTCACCCTATTCCCAGAAACCCTATTTAAGACCTCATTTTCATTGATTTTTTCCCTCATTTCAGTCGGCATCTTCTCTCTATCGGAAAATGGAGGATTCATGATCACCAAGTCCGAGGGGACGAGTGTGAAGCCTTTGCCTTTGCCTTCAGCGGATACTGCACCCCGCTTCCTAATAACGATATTGTCGCCGGTAAGCTGGCTCTGAATTGTATGCTCAAAACCGGAAATCCTTACCCCTTTTCCAGAACTGAATTCTTTCTTTCTCAACTGTTCGGAAAGCGTGAGGGAGTCCATAGATGCAATCCTCACTATATTGGTAGGCTGTTCGATATTCTGCATAGCCAGATTTAATGTGCTGATATGTGCTGCAAATGGCATCAGGTCTATGCCAGTGATCTCGTTCTCCAGGAACTGTTTGTGTAACTTCTTCAGGTCTTTTGTCCCCTCTGTTTCAATATATAGTTTCATTTTAGCTTTGTAACTTGAAACCAATAAAGTGCCTGACCCACAAGCAGGGTCTATAACTGTGGAAGCATAATCATCTATGGCCAGTCCAGTCAAGAGGTCCGCAGAGTTGGGGTGTGTGTAAAAGGCAGCAAGAATTTTCCTGACTTCAAACGGTATCAGATCGTGAAAAAATCTTCCGACAAGATCGTGAGAAATGTACTCTGCCCTCAGGAGCTTTATGGCTTTTATCACTTCATTTATGACATCCAGAACACTCTTGGTTTCGGGAATGTGTGCCAGTAAATTTGTTCTGTATATGGATTTATAGTCGATCTCTGTGATAAGGTCAAAGTAATTCTGAATATCTTTCAGAGACTCAATTTCCTCCATTTCAGGAAGCTCGTTGCCCTTTGCTTTTTTTGTGTAGACATGGTAAAACAGCAATTGATTGAAAAGCAAGAATGATGCAAGGCTGATGACCTGGTTCTCTGCTGCTTCCTTCTCCTTTATCTCACCTATTGATGCAAAGAGGTCCAGTTTATTGACCACTTCCGCAATCAACTCATCGGTCCTTATCTGATACACAACTGAATTGAGGTCAGTTGCATAGTTTCCAATCAACTTAACAGCTGATGCAAAATCTACCTTTGACAACTGCTTATCAATTGTAAGTTTTAGTTGCCTCGCCAAAAAATCCAGCGTGATTGCCCTGCTCTCTGTCCATGATTCAGTCAGCATTATTCCCCAAATTTCACTCTCAATAGCAATGCGTTGAATTGCATTGAAATTTTCAATGGGTGAATTTCTTATGCTATCTGGATAAATTAGTATGATAACGTTCTGGGTGTTCAACCTCCTGCCGTAATCATAGGCCTGTGCAACTGCACTAAGGCCGATATTTTCCTTCTTACCTACTTTAACCTCGATGACAAAGGTAAGCGAGCCGTATTTGAAAATAATGTCTGGTTCTTTTCCCATTACTATAGTATTGCCAATAGCCTGAAAACCGTTGTTTTCCAAGTGACTTATGATCGGATTGTAAAGTGTTCTTTCTTCAATTCTGGGCAAGGCCACTTTACATTAACAGTTTGTCTCCTTATAATTTTTCTATGCTATCCCCTTCACTCATCGTTTAAGCTTGACTTTCGGATGAACCTTAGAGAAGGATCGCTTCTGGAAGCATAATTACGCGCCATAAGTGTTCATTTTCCCTTCGGGACTGTTAGTATGCTGTTTATTGTCCTTTCTGGATAAAGCACCTTCACGAAATCCAGTATCTCCCAAGCGTTACCTGATTCCCATCTCGGTGTTATTTAATCAGTACTTTCGCATTTATCCCAAAAATAACCCGGATTTGTAGGAATGCACTTACCTTAACTGCAACCTTCTTCCAGTTCTTAATCATCTCAATCCTTGCATATAACTGATGTATCATTCTTCTGGATCTATCAGGAATATCCTTTAAGGGTTGTTCACTGTGCTCATCCAGGTGAAGCAGCAGTTCCAGAAACCTAGAGTGTTTCTCACTCGCTTATGGAATCGACTGTGAGTAATTATTGACGTCTGACCACAATTACCCTTAATGCCACAATTGCTTGAAGTGTCACATGTATCCAAAAAGGAAGTGTCCCTGAGAATACCAAAGAAGGCAGCCGAAGCATTGGACCTCAAGGAATGGTACATCGTGGGATTTTACGAGGAAAACGGGAATATTGTCCTGAGGAAGATGAAATAGCTATTGTTGTATTTGATAATGAGGTCATAAAAATGTTTTCGGTGGGGTCTTTGGAAGACCCCATCCTCTTCTTGTCCTTCATAAGTAAATTAACCCTACTACAAGCAGGCAACCACCCTCCGGGTGTTCTATATGAGGTAACAGAGTGGCATACGAACGATTATGCCGGACAAGAGTCATGTATGATTGGAATCCAGAGAATGCTGGGGCTTTCCCAGGCGGTTCTACTGGTTATACCGTCACTGCAGCATATGGGCCTGGAAGCATTTCAACTAGCTGGACAACTTCCAATTCAATCAGTTGGGCTGACACGACAAATCTTGCAAACGGGAAAGCATCCGTAACTTACACATTCAACGGAGCCTCGAGTGGGCAGATGTACACTCTCTGACCAAGATCTACTGGATACTTAGATCCAAGCAAAGCTGGCGGATTCCTTCCAATGGCCGTGACTGAAATGTTCTACGGTGATTTCATCGTGGGGAGAGCGGGGTATTATTACACTCCGATATTCTAGGCGTCCTATTCGTTGACAACAACATCTGTAAGCGGATAGAGGGGTTTACTCCTCAACATTTTTAAAGTAGTCTGAGTATATTTTCCTCCAAGAAAATTATATAAATAAGGCTTAGTTATTAAAATGACCAAAAATGAGGTGTTCATTGATATGAATAGGAAGTTTTTACTTACTGTCATTGTAGTGGTTCTTTTTGTTTCACCCATATTGCTATTGATACAACAACATTCTACAGACAGTAACAAATATTCTGTTTCTGACATTATAATAGAAAAGGGTATGACTATTCATTATGCGGATAATGGAGGTAACGTCCTCGCCCCCAACTTTGGGGCAGTAATGGATCTCTATCCGGTCAAAACGATTTCTTCCGCAACTTTAACGGGTTCTTGGAAAAGTACCGCACCTATGGCTTTAATTGTCATACCAACATCACAGCTGAAAAATGATACCTTAATAATGAACCTCCTAGACAGAGCAGGATTGAGTCTATACGGTTCCTTAAATGTAGCGTTACCCCCAGCAGAATTTGGTTACACAATTGAATTCGCCCCAGCGGCAAATAGCTCCGGCACTTATACAATTACCGATGCGTTTGTTTTGAGTGCGATTTCATAATGAATCCATTATTTTTATTAATGTTGACCAAAGACGCTTTACCTGAAATAGACTCTGTAGTGGATCTACTATGAAAGGAGGTTTTCTGATCGTATTCCATAACGTGTAGAGTACGAGGTCCAGGAAAGGCTGTCGAAGTACTGAATCTCAGGGAAAGAGACATCGTGGAATTTTACGAGGACAGCGGCAACATTATCCTGAAAAAGATGAAATAACACCAGTCCGGCATTTATCTGGCTCATATAGCTTTCCCGAACTCTTCAGTCATCCGGATCGGGCGGTATTCCATTGCCGTTGCCCTCCCATTCAAATGCGAACTTCACAGTCTCCGGGGCACCTGCCACCATCACCCTCGGTATCTGTATGCTCACCGGCCCAACCGGAGTCCTGTGAACAAACGTATAAAATTCCCCAACCCCGAAGCCTATGACCCTCTTCGCCTCTCCCTCCAACCCTGTCATTTATGTCACCCCACTTCTGAAACTGTGTGCATGTTCATCACACCCATTCCCATATATCCTTGCTGTAATCGCCCACGTAGCTTAGATCGAAATGCAGGTCCGGATGATCCCCGGACACTTTGAAGAGGATGTCCAGGTATTCTTTCAGCAGCGACTTGGGCATGAAGGCCAAAGCCCTGAGCTTTCCCCCGGCGATCTTCATGATGGTCCCTGCCCTAGGTATGTGTGCAGCATTGGCGCTGTTCCGCACGAGGTTGACGAACGGTGCTGTGACATCGGCAAGGTAGATGCCGTTGTCACTGGGAAGCGGCCGCCATGAATCAGGAACGGTGGAGGAAGGGCATATGGCAATGCTCCTGAGTGAATCCTTCAGGAGTGCCCTGTACTTTTCAATTCCATCAATGTGTGCATACTGTTCATCATACACAAAATATCCGGATGATTCCATCATTCCTGACGGTGATGGCTGTACATATTTCTTGATAGTGTTTCATGGGACATGATCACGTTCCCGATGATTCGAAAGAGGTCTGCTGCCTTCCTCAGGGATGTCTTAACCCTAGTCCTGACAATCTTCTCCCTGATTTTATCAGGGTAATGCTTTCCATAACCGTAGATCGGAGGACGTGCAACAAATGAATATCTGCAGTCATTGCAGATGCATCTCTGAACCCGGAATACTGTACCATTCTCCATGGTTCTGATGCAGGTTCCATTCCTCACCACGTTCTTGGATCGGCACTGGGGGCACATTGGATTCTTGAAACAGATCAGATCGTTTTCCTTAAGTTCCATGTCCATCATCGGTATGTTATTTACCGGAAAGACGGTAGAAGAATTCACTGAGACATAATCGTCAAGAGATGTAGAAACTCTCCTGAACTCAGTGTATGGAGCCTTCCTTAGTCGCATGTCAGGATTTCGGTACCGAAGCACCTGTCAGGAAGAAAACAACTAAATTATGACAATGTCAGAAGATAAAAGAATTTATAAACAAACAGTGGCTAAGTTTGTGTTGTCCAAGGTAGAAGTTTTGAAAAAATTTGTTAAGGAAAATGCCCTTTTTTTAACATCAGTAAACGCTAGTTCAGAAGGTGCAAAGCACCTTATGAGAACCTTCTTGGATAAACACAACTTCAAGTCAGAAGACCGGTTCAAACTTAATGATGTTATTGACGAGGTCCTGAATCTAATACTGAAACATAGTTATGAAACATTTGATGATTTTGTTGAAGATGTCAGAAAGATTCCATTCTTAAGAGAAAGGGCTCCGGAAACTAAGTTGAAAATATTGTTTGATTCAAACACTTCACCATCGCAAACAATAATCAAACCCGAAGACCTGACTAAATTAGAAAACGATGAGTTTTTGAAGAGTTTGGAGGAAAAATACAAGCAAAAAGTCACAAAAGAATTGCAGGACCAGATTAACGAAAAACTCAATGAGTTAAATAGAAGGATAGAAGAATTTGAAACAGAAAAGAAAGATTATGAAAAATTCAAGAGCGGACTAGACAGTATTCCACTTAGCATTTCATTGGACGAACTCGTTGAAAAATATCCCTCATCCATGGATAACGAGGTTCAGAGGAGTTCGGCCGATTGGTGGGAGGAAGCGGTTTTGACCGGTGACCCATTCCCTTCAAACTTGGGTCTCACGGGGATATCCCCTGAAAAATATGGGGAGATTGTAGTGGAAACTCCTTTTATTAGGGACTATATAGACAAGGCAAGTAAAGGGTCTAAAACCTTGATGGGAAAAACCACTTTGTTGTTGGGGGAATTTGGATCTGGCAAAACAACCCTATTTCAGTATCTCTCATATAAAGTGTCTATAGGGAAAATACTCCCAATAAACGTTATATTGAATCCTGGTCCTAGGATAGTGGATTTGACTTCTTCAATGTTGCAGCAAATATACAAAGGTGCCGCTGAGACTTACAAAGTTAGGATAGGGATTGATCCAAGAAGAGAAGACTCTGGACGAGATTTAGCAATCGACATCACAAATACACTAACTTCTCTTTCTAGGGAAAATGTCACAGAGGGTTTCCTAGTATTGCTTGACGGGCTTCATAAAGGAAATTCTTATGAAAACCAAGTTTTTGAGTTTCTCCAACAGATACAGAACGTGCAAGAATATTTCTCGCAGCAGTCAATACAAATAGGATTCATTATAGCAGGTTCAATGCGATGGAAGAATGAGATAGTCAATATACCCTCACTTTCTGGGAGTTTTTATGCAATAAACGTTATCCCACCAATCACCGCTGAATATGCGGTAATGGCCTTTAAGAAGAGGATAAAGTCCTTTTCCAGTGATGCTAGCGATGAACCTGTAATAAGGGACGATACAAGCCTACTGGGTGTATTTGAATTACTTCAAAGGAGACTAGTCCGTGAAGTTACTTTTCGGGACTTTCTGGATTACGTTAGACAGAGGCTCGATGCCAGAAATTACAAGGAATTGGGAGTGGAGGTTGCTCTTCATCTGGAGATTGTTACAGATGTCAGATCCATATTGAACAAGTCGATCATAGGAGGAAATTATAGGGCCTTGTGGGCAGAACTGTATAAAAAACCATTTTTGAAAGCACACTGCAAAGATATAATGAGACTGGCATTCAAACATGGTATTGCTGAAGATACTCTGCTCTTCAAGGACAATAAAGCTTCATTTTTCCTTTTAAGGCGTTATGGTTTTCTCTATCAAGTGAGAGTTGATGGCGAGGAATCGTTCAGGTGGTATCCCTCGTCTGAAGTAGTGTTTGCGACAACACAAGTTTGTAAATCACTCTACATATCTCCAAACAGAGCACTTTCAGCTGCCTTTGAAGAAGAAGCATCTGTCATGAAAGATGAAACTGTGACTATCTATGCGGGGGTAATAAGAACACTTTCAGAGGTAATTTCAGCATGGTCTGATACTTTCCCGGATATCACACAGAGACTACAAGAAGCAAAAGCCACACTTACGCAGATAGGGGAAATAGTCTCTCATGCGAATGTTGATCTTCTCACACCAATTCTGATTTCAAAACCAGTTAAAATTCTAATAGAGTCGATAGTGCAATTCGTCTATGGTACTGAAATTGACGCGGATAAGATATGGGATTATTTCTCTAATTCTTGGGTATCACCTGAGAATTTCGATTCGATTAAACAGTATGCATACTGGGAGACAGCTATCCCTCGACAACAAACACCTTTGTATGGTCTATTGCAGCAGCACAGCCAGATAATGACTGATTTGTTAAGAATTTTGATCGATGTAGTGAGAGGTGAAGGTGTTTCCAGATTGCTCGGCAGAACACTCTCTTTTTCTGATTTGCAGAGAATCCACATCATGAGAAAATTATTTCTGGACCAATCTTACGCTGAAGTGGCAGATAAAATGACCACATTAATGGAGGAAAGGTTCAGAGAGACTGTCTTCCCAGCATTGAGAGCGATTTGGGGTGATAAAGCAACAAAACTGCTTCCTAAAGACTTAATTGATGAAATTGGAAGAGCCGGCGAACGGGGCCATCCGGATTTAATTCGTTCGACTCACCCTAACTTTCTTTATGATATATCCAGAAGTGAATATTCCAAAGTCCTCTTTACTGGGGATATATACAAAGCTTTACTTGGAAGTCGGAACAATACTCCTCAGGAGAAAGAAAGAATCAAAAAATCCTTTGAATTGGCCTCTTCTTTAAATGACAGGGTTGCACATCGAGATGAGGCATCTTACTTTGCAGATAATGCAGTAAATATTGGTGCAACTCTAGCCTT
>JAJZOT010000362.1 GCA_021847855.1 Thermoplasmata archaeon
GTAAATATACCTGAAATAAAAAAAAGGGAAAGATTGGAAAGACTTGCCCAAATGAGAATTCATTTTGCACCACCCTGATTTATTTCATGGTTTTGAAGGTGGTTGTGATTGTGTTGATTGAGCTAATTGTGTTGATTGTGCTTTTTCCCTCTTCCATTCTTTATAAGATTTTACCTCTAAACTAATATCTGCAATGATAATTAAAAGGATAATCAAATCGAACAGATAGAATCCTGGCATGATTTCATTTGTAAGGAATGTTACACCAAGGAACTTCTGACTCTCGTTGACTGAATTAAACCAGACTCCGTTTATACTGGTTACTACAAGTGGTGTCGGTCCTGACGCTCCTGTGCTCGTGCCATAATTCGTAAATGAGGTTCCGTTCATTGAATATGTTATGGAAGGCTGCGATATTGAATAGAAACCAGGGTTACTGGTTGTAAAAGTGAATGTATTACTAAAACTCTGCCCTGGTGAAAGTAAAGGTATGCTTGAAACGAGTTTTCCTGATGTTACTGTAGCTATTCCATTATACTGTGTAGCAAAGGAACTCTCGTTTATGGCAACCGATGAAATCGAATTTGTATCCCTGTTGATAACGGTTGTCTTTACTGTGAAATCGTTAGTTCCCGAAGATGTTATGGAAGTTGTGATCTGGAGATTTGCTGGATAAAGATGATTGGATTGCATCATAATAGAAGCCATGGAAAATGGACCGCTTGGCTGAATAGTTTGATTCACTTTATTTGTCTGCTGACCTAATGACCCTGTATATGAACCTATTTCGGTAAAGTTAGCAGATGTCTTGCCTTCAGGCACTCCAAGAAGCATACCGTAATTTACGCTTGAACTGGAAAAGGCAATTGTTCCATCGTAACCGTAAATTTGTTCTCCAGAAATCATGTGTATATCTGAAGATGATGTTACGACTCGGCTCTTTGCAAATAATCCTCCATCAAACACAATGGAACTACCCTTGCTGAGTGTTGAGTTTATACCAAGATATTTAGAAATCTCATTAGAGAAAATACCTGAATGAACAAAACCTGCTATGAATATTGATGAATCTACACTGCCTGAGGTATAGCCTGGGACCAGATATCCTGAATTCATACCAGACGTGAAGATCTGGTTAGATCCTGAATTTGAAATTGTGCCAGATAAATCGTTAACCATTGAATTTTCAGAACTATACTGGTTAGTTGTAAAGGTGTAAATATAGAAACTAACATTTGAGTCGGTAAGGCCAATGAAAGATGTTCCAAGGGATAATCGAACAATGCATGCTCCATCACTTCCCCCTAACTGACTCATTATATTTCCCACCTGTGTTGTAGCGGAAGAAGATGTATTAGCTAAGGTGCCGTTATATGCCATTACAATGACTGATTGAGGCATTAAATTCCATAGTGTTGAACTTGTGATTGATGAATTTGAAATAGTTTTACTTACACCAAGGCCATTTTCGACACTTCTAAACAGCTGTGGTAAATTGTCTGTTTCAGCAACAAGCGTAAAAATCGATGTAGTTTGACCGCTTGAATATATCCAGTTTGAATTAGAATTGCCATTGTAGAGTGCCATGTTGAGAAATATGTTATATGAAGAACCCTGCATCCCTATGACTCCTGCCGATAGAATATCCTGATTTGAATTGTTTCCCATTACTGAAAATTGATGATTGCTATCTGAAGAAATTCCTGTAATCATTCTGGTGGTCGAAAAAATACCAGTTCCATTAAACCTATGTTCTGGTGAGGCAAAGGAATATAATCCATTTTCGAAGTGAATATTCTGCTGAGCTGTTGATGTTGAGGATGGAGAAAGGGCACCTGCAAATGATAACACAAATAATGCCAGTAGTATAAAAACAATAACCTCCTTGGATTTTCCCTGCTTCTTTACTTTCTTTCCTATTTTATCCTTATGAATTCTCCTGTATAGAAATCTGCCAGTTAATCCTGAGGATAACATAAGTATAACTAAATTTATAATAATATAAGGGAGGAAAGCTTCAGCTAAGGTTCCAAATATTCCTCCACCAAAACCAAGGATAGACTGTTGGGCGCCTCCAGCTACTATTACAAACCCGGATGATGATAAACCACTTGTGCCGCTTGAGCCCAGCGAACTGCTCAGTGACGTTTCTCCAATCTTCTCAATGGTCAAAGCAATGCGTGAGAAGAGTGGCTCCCCCATAATAGTGCCAAAATTGGTCCCTGGTGGAGGTGAAGGCAAACTACTGGAAATTGATGAGCTTCCAACAGAGCTTATGAGACTTGTAAATTTACTTTTAGATTCTAGATATAGTGTAAAAAGGCTCGAAAAAATGAAACCGTAGAGGGATAGGTAAACTGTAAATGCAGCGCTAATGGCTCTAGTACCTTTTCTGGCAGCAAGCCCGATTAAAACTCCAATAATTATGAGAATTGGAATCAGAATAAGGTGATTTAATGCGTCCCCGAGAACCAGAAACATTAAGGAGAGTATAAATATCAAAGGAGCACCAAAAATGGGACCTACCCACGCTATCAGTGGCGAATAATAAGAAGATAATACATAATAGGACAGCGCTAAAGC
>JAJZOT010000042.1 GCA_021847855.1 Thermoplasmata archaeon
ATCATCCTGCAATGACCATAGACCAAGTCTCTGAGCAGTGTGACAGACACCGATCCACTGTTTTTAAGATACTGCAGAAGCTTGAGTCAGCAGGCCTGGTAACAAGAGAAACAATATCAATCAGATCTGGCGGTTATTATCATGTGTACAGTATTCTTGAAATTGACGACCTTGACCGCCTTATTGAGGAAAGGACAGATTCATTAATAAAATCCATAAGAAACAGGGCTAGGGAATTTTCCTCTGATATAAGGAAAAATGCATTGAATATGCATCAGGGCAGGCAAAATTAAATATCTTATTTTAGAATGTTTGAAAGATATATTGTCGAAGAAATTAGTTGTTTTTGCCTCTGGAACCGGGACTACGTTTGAGTTCCTCGCTGAATCAGTTAAACAAGGTCAAATTGATGCCGACATTGTAGCGTTGTTCTCTGATCGCCCTAAGAGCGGCGCTGTGGAAAGGGCAGGCAGGTATGGGATTAGGGTATATATAATCAGACAGAATGATATGGAAAACACAGTGGACGATATGCAAAACCACCTTATTGCCACAGACCCGGATCTTATTATCCTGGCAGGTTACAACCGGATCCTGCCTGACGAGATTGTTGATCTCTACCCTTTTAAGATCATCAACACACACCCATCCCTGCTCCCATGCTTTGGTGGACGCGGAATGTATGGACTTAATGTTCACAGGGCTGTGATTGAAAGCGGTGCAAAGATCACTGGCTGCACAGTCCATTTCGTAACTAGAAATGTGGATGGCGGGCCAATCATCGATCAGTCAACAGTTGAAGTGAGATATGACGATACACCTGAGATTCTGCAGGAAAGGGTGAAGAGAGAGGAGAAATCCGTTCTCTTGAGGGCAGTTAATGACATACTTTCTAAAAACATTCATGTCAACGGAAAGAGGGTCAGCTTTTCATGAAAAATTCGTTATTTTTTGAAACAGAAAAAAACTTCCACATGGAAGAAAAGCAATAAGGTATTGCAATAAGTGATCCAATTACAGACCACAGCACCAGGAGAATGATGAACCCTATCGACGATGGAAATGCTATCAGTAATCCTGAGGTAGCATTTAGGAAGAAATGCAGCATTATATCCATATAGACTCCGAATTTAAGGTATCCCACCGCAAGTATCAGTGCACCTATAAAAACAGGCAGAATCTTGCCCCAGCTCCAGAGACCAAAATAGATGTGTGCATAGGCAAAGAACTCACTTGTGACTATGATCATGGTGAAGTCAGCATACTTATTCCTGCCGCCATATCTTTTCCTCATATAACCAGGGGATAAAATATAAAGTCCAAACGCCTTAAATGCATTCATGTCAAACGGCTTCTTGTTTTCAGCCGTGGTTTTCCTTCTAGCGTACAGGATAAAAGGTATGAAAGTTACTATACCGATAGGGAGTATCCTGAAACCTAATTCCTCCACGAATGGCGCATAAATAAGGTTGAGAAAATACTTGTAAACGCTATAGGCACTGCCTGTTGTTGTAATTGTTGGGCCTCCTATAGGGATTTGAAGGCTCTCCTCTATTAAAATTATGAAAGCGCTCAGTAAAAACAGGAGGGGGGCCATCATTCCAAAAAAACCATTCGGATTGTCAAACGGCCTTACGTGTGAATTAAATGTGAACCCGATAACCCCTGTAAAGACAGCATACAGGAATATCACTGTAATAACAATTCCAAACAGGCTTATACCAGGTACCTCAAACAGAAGCAGCAGGAAATAAAAATATACATAATCGCTCCCCGTGAGGACCCGGCTCAATGGGACCCCACTGAAAAAAAGGAGATAGGAGGCAGAGAGAATGACCATTAGCGCGAGGAAGATATAAGTTACGATAAGCACGAATGGAACAATATGGCCGCTTTTCTTGCCCTCCACTGGTACGGAGTCTTCATTCCCGCCCGTCACCTTATGGTATTGATTGATCGCGTTGCTAGGTGAAAACGACAATATCTCATGAATAAATTAAAATATAATATAGTTGTGATTATATTTTACATCGATTGGTTATTTCAATCTGCCAGAACAAACTTGTAGCCATACTGTATGATTCCTGCCTTGCCATCTTCTCTTACCTTCCTGAATACAGTTTTGACGCGTTTTCCAAAGTCAATTTCCTTTGGATCCGAATCCACGATCTGTGCAGTTATAACAGGACCCTCATCAAGCTTTACAAGCGCCATGACATACGGTCTCTGCCTCATGAAGGCCGGTGGGACATCATGCACGATGGTGAAAGAGACGATCTCGCCCTTTCCTGAGAGCGTGACCTCATTCATTTTTCCTATGGAATCCCTGTGACAAGTTGGGCAGACGTCCCTGGGTGGAAAATATATGTTATTGCAATGTCCACACTTGACTGCTACAAGCCTGTATCTATGATTTGACTCTCTCCAGAATCTTGAAAGCTCTCCCATTTCAATCCCCTCCCAGTATATGCACTACAGATGTTGAACCACTTATAGACATGCTGTGCAGGAGGGCATTGTTTGGTGACTTTACCTGTCTGTCTTTTCCTTTCCCCTTAAGCTGCTGGACTGCCTCAACGAACTGTCCAATCCCAGTTGCACCGAAAGGGTTTCCCTTTGCTTTAAGTCCACCGGATGGGTTGACCGGTATGCTTCCATTTAATTTTATATCCTCATAAACCAGGTCTTTTGCCTTCCCCTTTTCAGCAAAACCAAGGTCTTCAAGTTCAATCAATCCATATATGCTGTATGAATCATGTATTTCAGCAAAGGATATATCGGAAGGCTTCAGCTTGCTCCTCTCAAATGCTTTCTTGGCTGCAATAACCGTGGAATCAAACCTGTAGAGGGATTTCCTGCTGTGCAATGCCAGGTAATCCTGAGAAATTGAGGATGCGGCAATTTTTATTCCATCAAGTTTGTTCTTCTTTACGTACTCATCAGATGCAAGGATTAGGGCAGCCGCGCCATCGCTCGCCGGGCTGCAGTCCATAAGATTCAGTGGTTCTGAAACAAGCGTTGAGTTCATCGCAGCCTCAAGTGTTAGTAGATTCCTGTAATGTGCATCAGGATTCTTTGACGCATTCAGGTGATCGTTTACCGACATCATGGCAAGTGACTCCTTATCAACTTTGAAATCACGCATGTATTTATTGCAGACAAGGGCTGCAATCGCAGCAGGTGTAGCCCCGAAAAACCCCTCCCATTCACTGTCAAGAAGTGTGCTAGTCAGGTCAAGCATCTCTGATCCATATATATCTGTAAGTTTTTCCACACCACCAACCGCAGCAACACTGTATTCTCCAGACTTTATGCCGAGATAGGCCTCTCTCACAGCTGCACCACCGGAGGCCGTCGATGCCTCAATTGAAAGGGCTGGTACATTTGAATGTGCTATACCGGCAAAATCTGCTATCAGGCTCCCGATATCGCTCTGGGAGCTCACGGCTGCACCCAGGGTATTGCTTCCATACAATATCTCAATGTCCTTGGAATAAATACCGGCATTTTCAATTGCCTTCAATCCAGCTTCAGTGGCCAGTTCCCTCAAAGATCTGTCCCAGAGCTCTCCGAACTTGGTCTCTCCAGCGCCTATAATATACACATCACTCAATGTTATCACCAAAAACTATTTTCTTCTTGAATTTAGCATAAATTGCATAATCCAGCCAGGTAACCTTGCTGAGCATTTCCTTGATGGTTGCCTCGCTTTTGCGGTCCATTTTCTCTATCTCGTCTGTTACGGTCAAATCAAATGCATCAGAACCTGCTCCAGACCCAAATGAAACTGCCAGAATTCTGTCTCCGGGTTCTGCAATATCCAGCACTGAAGAAAGACCTGTCATCATAGCAGCAGAATATGTATTACCTATCTGAGGCGTTAAAAGGCCATCCTTGACCTGGTCGTCAGTGAATCCCAGCTGCTTGGCGGCCCTTGTTGGAAATTTCCCATTAGGCTGGTGAAATATTGCATAGTCGTAGTCCTTTGGTGTCATTCCAACTTTTTCCATCATCATTTTCGCAGCGGTTAAAGTGTGCTTGAAATATGCAGGTTCACCCGTAAATCTTTCCCCATGGGTTGGATACGCCTGCCCCTCTCTTCTCCAGAAATCAGGGGTATCTGAGGTCACCGACAGTGTTTCATTTATCTCAGCTATTACTTTTTCCTTTCCTATTATAAAGGCAGTGCCACCCGCGGAAGCAGAATATTCAAGCGCATCACCCGGCGCCCCCTGTGATGTATCAGATCCGACTGCCATTCCGTATTTAATATAACCAGAATCGACCATTGCCAGTACATTCTGCATTCCTGCTGTTCCAGCCTTGCAGGCAAATTCGTAATCTGCAGCAAACAGGCTAAAGTTGACTCCAAGCGCAGATGCAAGAATTGTAGCAGTAGGTTTAACAGCGTAAGGATGGGATTCAGACCCAATGAAAATTGCACCAATGTCCTTTGGGTTGATCTTTCCCCGATTGACTGCCTTTCTTGCAGCTTCAACTGAGATCGTCGCTACATCCTCGTCTGGAGCTGGTACTGATTTACTTAGAATATATATTCCGTTTCTTATGTTATCTGGGTCTTCTCCCCAAACCCTGGCTATTTCATCCGGCTTGATCCTGAATTTGGGAATATAAGAGCCATACGATACTATCCCTGACAATTAAACACCTTTAGGGGATAACACCACTCTGTATAAATAAATTAACGAATGAAAACTCGGCATTTGTCGAATATATGTTTAATCCAGTCAATGGGATGGTGTCAAATTCTCGAATTTGTCGTTCTATGTCTAACGATATTTATCGACGGACAAGTGAAAGTTGTTAAAAAACTATAGGTTCGAAACATTCCAAACAGTGCAGCTGAAGAATATCACAAATACTTTATTTGGAAGATTAGATATATATAGATATTGCCGATAGCGTTCAACCGGTGAAAATATGGATGAACTCACCCCAAACGGTAAAAAAGTTTACGATGCAATGAAAAAAATTGGTGCATCATCTGAGGACAAAATGAAGACAGCAGATGATATAATGAAGGCCGCCTCTGTAGGTAAGGCTATTGTAGCAGCAGCTTTGCAGGAACTCACTAACAAGGGTTTCGCGAAGAGAGTTGCAAGACAGAAGAGCGCGGGTTATTTTTTGACTAAGTGATTCTTTTTTCATTTTAAATTTGGTCAATATAATTCTATACAAAAGGTAAAAGATATTTCTTAATTACGTCACATTGTAAATATTACTGTCGATACATATGGACCTTTGGAACGTTTCTCGGCCGCAGAGAAATATATATATATATATCCAAATGAGTTATTGAATTATGAATGGCAAGGTTAAGGCCATCATTAGTATCATTCTTTCATTAATTGTGATAACAACCGCTTTCATTGGTATTGAGACGCTGAAGTCCAGATCAACAAGCACTGCGGATTTTGGACCAAAGATCAATATCTCGTTTGCAGAAGTTAACAATCAAACCGGTCAGGCGAACATGAATGTCACTGAAACTATACAGGTCATGACCGAAAACCCTTCGTATATATGGGCTGGCAACCTACAAGCAAGTGGCGTGTCGGTTGCCCCCGACGGGGCATACCTGACACTTTTCAACCAGACGTTTTTCCCAAATGCAAATTCCAGCACAATATTTTCTGGTTTACTTAACAGCAATTTCTCAAAAATCGTCACTGGCTGGCGCACTTACTGCAATGAGCATCGCGCAACCGGCATGAACGTATCCATGACACTTGAGGCTAGCCTTTCCATAACAGTTAATGACAACTTATCAGTTTACACATACTATAACAATATACCATTCAATCCATCCAAGATAAGGTTTTACAGCAACGTTTCTCCACAGAACCAAACATTGAAGGATTGGTTCAACAACACCACGGTAGGTATCTCTTCCTATTCCAGCATCTCATATGTTCCTGTGACTTTCAATGTAACACCTGAATTCAATATGCAGAGTCCTACATACACAGCAGTGCTGAACAATTCTAACGAAATCCCATACGATCAACATGCTAAAACCGGCCCAGACGTGAGTTATCGATGCTATCCCGGAACATATTATGTTCAGCAATGGACGAAGAACCTTTACGGACCGGATCCACTTATTACGATGCATAACAACGTATCATATCCGACCAGCTCAGACTACTTTGCATTCTCGGAAGGCATAATTACAGGTTCGGTCGACATGGCCATGAACTCAGAACAGACCGGTATATCATCCGGTGGCACAATTACCAACCAGATGTCAACAAATCCTTCCTGGAATGAAACGGGGAAATTCACTGCAGATGGATCTGATGCCATCTGGCAAGCGTATCCAAATGGAGGCACTGTTCTAGGTACACGCGAAGGGATAAACAACACCACCGGAATCATATACGTCTCCAATGCAACTTACGCAATAACACATTACAATGTATATCAAGTGAAAGTCCACATTTCACCATCCGGTGAAACATGTTACAGAATCTACCTCGGCAACGCAACAAGCATACAGATCACTGCTATCAATGCAACCGGTAATAATTACAATATTGACTACGGATATGTTCCCATAGAGTTATATTATATAATGCAGAACATCACAAAAGGGCAACAGGCAACTAGCCTTGGATTGCTCGGTCCAGGCAAGGAAATACAGGGATCACAAGTCTGGGCAGATACAACAGGTTATTCCAACGGGGCCGGTGAGATTCAGGATATCAAGAAGGCTGCAGCAACATTCTCCAGCTTTCTCGGCCTTGCTGTAGCCATAATAGACCTTGCATCCGCTCTCAATGGTGTAGATTTTGATGCAAGTGAGCCTGCTGTTGTTTCTGCCACTCTGGGTCTAATTGCTGCAAGCATAGGGCTTTCAGCTACATTGCTTGGAGATTTCTCCACCATAAGCTTCTCAACGACCACAGACTTTGCAGCACAATTATATGTGGTAGAGAATGCCGGCACCTCTTATACATACAATCTTATTGATTACCAGTCACCAAATCCTGTAACATTCGGTGCAAATGGTGATACATATTCTTTCAACGCACCTTCTAATTTCTTAGTCGGTCTTTCCTCATAATATTTTCTCCATGGGTCTATTGTATTTCTAATCTGGTCTTTTTGATTATTGGTGAATTGCTAATAGTGCTAATGTTTTATAGCGTGCCTTACTCTGTTTTACCTTTTCTTAAAATCTCTCTGACTTTTCTTCCCACATTATGGGCTCTTTATTTGTGGATACTTCCAGTAATACTTATCAGGTCATATTTGCTGTCTTTCACTAACCATGAAGGATTGATGAACACAATCAAGGAATTTTTATGAGTCCAAAATGAGTCTTAAAGAAAAATATAGGTTGCCCCAGTACTCTGGAGCTGATGTCAAATGTATTGAGTAATTATCCATAAGCCCTCGTGTCATTTCTCAGAAAATTGTAATACAGCACTTTCAGGCTTATTTCCTGTATTACATATTCAAGCTTTCTTGCTTTGATAATTTCACCCATGACTCTTTTCAGGACTGAGAAATATATTTTATTAAACATATTCTGATCCAGAATGCTTCTGGCTATTCCAAAGAAAAAACTGTAAAACCTTCTTTACTCTTATCCCCATCAAAAAAAATTATATCCCTCCCGATGAAATATTACGTTCAAGCACACTTGGAATTAACGCCACCAAGGGCTGTTATCAGCTGGATAGTGGCATCCTGAATTGAAGTGTAACTGCTGAGATGTGAATAGACTGTCGAAGGCAAAACGGAGCTCGATAGAGATGGATACATAAACCAGAAGTGCACATATGTGCCATCCGGTCCAGTTAATATTAGCATTGTAACTAAATGGCCAGATAGCTGAGCTATCGGCTGGCTCTGGTTCACCTCGTTCACCTGTGTTTCCCATTTCTTTGCGACCTGGTAAACACTGTTCGGAAGATTACTCTGCAAAAAGTTTAGACCAAAGCTGATCCTGTCATTATTCGCAATCGGCTGGTTGGTTATGGACCCTGTCAGCGTCTGATTGTATACATAGAGGGAAGTGAAATTGAATGGAACCCCGCCGTAGCTGAATGGTATTGTCTCCCCCATCTCACCCATTGCTGAACCCGATGAGTTATTAAGGAATAACAGACCTGGAGTATCAGCAATTGATTTATGCAAAACAACATCAGAGCTTATGTTCCTTGTTCCGTTGATAAGGCTGTATAAAACCCATGAATTATCTGCACCTATCGGACATCCATACCATGATATGAAATAAATTGCATTTTGAGAATTGTTCAGAAGATCGCTGCTTGATACCTTGTAGTACTCTGACAGCGGGAGAGTCTGCTTTGGCTTTTCAAGGGCTGGTATCTCGAACGCGGAAACTATTACAACAACTACAATAACCACTGCAATTATAGTATACAGGTATTTTCTTCCTGCAGCCATTATAGAGTGATCTGAATCTGTATATATATTCATTACGATATACGCAAAAATTTCATTATAATCAGATATTACATAAAACCAGGTCACACTTTAGAATTCCGATTTTATCCTATCGTGGGGAGGCGCTGATTATATGAATTCTTCGCATAATCCAGTTAAGTAAGCAAGGGACTGCAGCTTTAAGAGTAGAACGCCTTGGGACTATTTCAGCTTAAATACAAACTGTAACCAAAAATTAGGCGAAAGGTAATTATATTAAACTTTCCTATTCATCATCGTATCAGAAGATAATGAAAACTTTAATACTCAACGTGGACAGGGATAACGATTATGGAGACAAGGCCCAAATCGAGGGGCCGGTGATTGGTTATTCTGAATGCTACGCGGCTGCAGTTAAGCTTGTCAGTATAGATCCAGAAGACTCTGATGCAAATGCATTATTCGGGGCACTTAAGATATACGAGGATATGAAGAAAAACGGTGAAGACGTAGAGATTGCGCTAGTTACCGGGGATAATGAAGTTGGTTCAAAATCCGACATGATGATTGCAGCCCAGCTGGACGAGGTTCTTGCGAGTGATCAATTTGACGACCTTATCCTTGCCACAGATGGTGCCGAGGATGACTACATCATGCCGCTAATTCTATCAAGAATTAAGGTAAAGTATGTCAAGCACATTATAGTGCGGCACAACCAGAACATTGAGTCTATCTATTATTACATCGTAAAGGCACTTAAAGACAAAAAAATTGCAAACAAATTCCAGGTTCCACTGGGACTTGTTTTTCTTACATACGGGGTCGTAGCTCTTTCTGTAATAATCTTTAACCTGATATCTTCAAGAAGCATAAATTCCATCGGTGGACCCGGATCTGCTGCTCTTACTTTCGTCGCTTTCATACTTGGTGTATATTTCATTGAGAGAGCATTCGACCTTGGCGAGCGTGGTTTAAAATTCGTGAAGTCAATCCGTCAGTATGCTGAGGACACTAGAATCTCTTTC
>JAJZOT010000363.1 GCA_021847855.1 Thermoplasmata archaeon
CTGCCCTTCCAAGGTTTCCGGTCTTGCCGCATATGAGGAAATGCCCGGACAAATCCTCTCTATCAATCGATACGGGATTCCCATTTCCATTTATCCCCAAAACAGTTTCAGAATCTTTTTCCGGAGGTCCTGGCCGGTTGAATTGCCTCCGGTATCTGTACATAGTGGGTAAATACCTAATCCGGTTAAAATACTATTCTTGAATATACATTGTTTTGCTTTGTATCATGGAAGGGTAGTGTAAGCGAAATCATTTATAGAATGCGGGCATTTTAAAACATGAATTCGATCATAGCCGGTACCGGAAACCTTGGAAGGGCAGTGGCTTATGTTCTACTTAAGAAAGGTGACAGGGTTATTATAAACGCAAGGTCAGAAAAGAGACTAATCGATGCTCAGGAATTTCTCAAGGTATATGGAAACCTCAAATATCACGTTTCAGATCTTTCCACAGATCAGGGGATAACTGATTTCCTTGATTTTTCTGTTAAGGAAATGGAAACAATCCACAATCTCATAATAACCCTCGGAGGTTACGCGATGGATTCAATAGAAAATCCTGAACATCTTGACGAGATGCTCGAAGGACACCTCAAGATACCGATGAATCTAATCAGACACTTTTCGAAATCCGCTCATTCCGGTTCCACTATAACCCTGGTGAGCAGCATTCAGGCGCAGTATACGAGGGACTGGAGTTCATTATCTTACGTGATAGCAAAGAATGCGCTAAACAAATTAATCGAGTTATCAGCTGCAAACCTGCTTGGCAAAGGTATAAGGGTTAACGGGGTTGCTGTTGCCATGATAGAAAGTGGTTTTGCCCCAGGCAGAGACTGGACATCCAGGGACCTGGGCGATCCACTCACCCCGCCTGAGGGGATAGCTGAAGTCATTGCATTCCTGACAAGGCCGGAATCGCAGTGCATTGACGGAGCTGTTATACCCGTTGACAGCGGTTCACGCTTTTCAAATCAGGATAAGGCCTGAGCCAGAAACGGCAGCGATTTCTCAAATCGGTAATTTATCCCGAAATGCCCATCCTCGTATTCTTCATAAGTGTGATTAATTTTAGCCTCGGTCATCCTTGTATCTATAGTTCTGGCACCCCAGATTGCAGAGAAGTCATCCATTGTGCCTGCATCAATGAATATCCCTTTCATGGATTCAAGCTGCCTGCTCATCTGCGCCACATTTCTTGCAGGATCGTATGAAAGCCATCTGTTCCATATATCCTGCCTGAATTCGCCACTTTCCCAGTTGAATGGAAAATCTACATGCATTTCCTTTGATTCATTATCAGGAGAAAAGAAAGCTGAAGCACACAATATCCTCAGTACCTTGATCTTATTCGAATTTATTCTATTAAAACCAGACCAGTATTTCTGCAGCCATTTTGAGGGGCCAGCAGAGTTTCTAAAATTCTCCATTGTGAGTGAGAAATCCGGCAAAAAAACATTTTCAAATCCAGCATCCATTGAATGTGCAGCAAAACCGCTGAAAACACCTGGATTTCTCACAGCCAGTGAATATGCTCCAAACCCGCCTGAACCCTTTCCAACCAGTCCTATTAGCGAAGGAGAAAACTTCTTCCTCAATTCAGGAACAACCTCCTTGACAATAAAAGACTCATATTGGCCAACAGCAGGGGAGTTCAGGTAAAAATTACCGCCTAATTTTGTGAAGGAATCAATTATTGCAATACTTGCCCCATTCAATACATCTTTCTGGTAAAGTCTGTTGACAATAGAAGAAAAGCTCTCCGACAGCGGGGATGACGACAGAAACGAGTCCGGGTCATTTGCAAATGAAGGCAGGGCAATTATAAGCGGTGAATTCTGTTTCTGCTTATCAGGAGAGAAAATTGTTATCGCCCTCTCGTTTTTATCCCCCATGGGGTTACCTGCAAGCACGTTACTGGTTACCTGAAGAGATGTTCTCTGCATGATTGGTGATATAAAAGGAGTATTAATAAGACATTTACCTGATAAAGTAAATAAGATATGCTATCATAAAATGAGAGTTCGTGATCATAAACGGTGATTTTGCAGACGTTCTTATCTATCTGTCCCAATTGTTTGCAAAGAAAAAGATGAGTGAGATCGAAATACATGGAATCCATGTTAAATATCTATCTTGCACACTTATAGGGACAGATCAAAAAAATTCCAATATGTTGGAGGATTTTCCACCAATAGACAAGGTCGACCATGTCGACTCAATCTCTCTCCTGACTGACGCTGGAGAGGATAAATCTCCCGTTCACGTAACAATAAAATGGGACTCGTATAAATTCACAGGTAGAATAGATAAAGGCAGGGCGGAATTTTTAATAGATCTTATCGACAGATCAACATTCAGGTATTTTTAATCGACCCGGAATCATGATACTATCCTGACATAAAAACCAATTATCATCACCGCAAGTCCAAAACTAAACATGCCAGTCATCCATATGAATGACTTGCCCCTGAATGATCTCGCAAGAGAGAGTCCAAGCAGGACAAGGGATGCCTGTGTTACGGATATAGAAAGAACAACATTTGACCTGCTCCAGGTGTAGATGCCAA
>JAJZOT010000364.1 GCA_021847855.1 Thermoplasmata archaeon
CGGAGATTGCACAGGTTCTTCAGGACTTTCTCGAGAGCAAGATAAAGGAATACGATTCCATGGCCAGAATGGCCAAGGTTACGGCCAAAATTGGTCTGCTGACAACCCCTGAAAATATAAAGGACCAAGCTGTAAGCGACTTTACAAACATGTTCAGAAAAGAGATTGAAGAGATAATTAAGAGAACATTCTAGATTTAGATCATACCTTGAAGTCCTTGATTATGGTTGTCCTTGAATTCAGATCAAACATTGTGAGCTTTGACGGATTTGGTGCAAAATTCATCATCTTCTGGTAATCTGTCTGGCTTTGCCATGTTGAAGAGTTTACATATCTTACCCCCTTGTAATTTCCAAGATAATGTGAATGTATGTGCCCTGTTATGAATATGTCCGGAACTTCCTCTATTACATGATAGTCATTTTTTGAAGGAATCAGTGGTGTCTTCCCACCATATTTTGGTGCAAGGTGACGTCTCTTGAGTATTTCATCTATGGCTTTCCCTATGGTTTCAAAGTTTGCACCGGGAACAAGCTCCACCATGTCATTAAGAGACATACCGTGATAAATCAGAATGTTCTTCTTTTCTATCTTCAAATTATATGGATTTGGTATTAATGTTACATTTCTTTCAAAGAGGGACCTTATTTTCTCAGAGAACAGAGGTTGGGGTTCTGCCAGCCTAACGCTGTCATGGTTGCCGGGCATGACAAAAACATGTATATCTTCAGGCACTTCCACCAGATATTCGCCAAGTTTTGCATACTGATCCAGAGGGTTCAGTATTTCCAGATCCTCATCCTGACCCGGATAGACGCCTATACCATCCACAACGTCACCGCTGAGGATTAGATATTTCAGCTTTTCAGCTTCCTCCCTTGATGACTTTATCCAGTTTATCATTGCCCTGAAATCATCCTTCCTGAATGTCTTGCTTCCCACATGGATATCAGAGAGGGACGCCACATAAACCGGATCTCTCTTTGTTTCATCAATCATCCTGTACGGTATGTCAGGCCTTACAATCTCCTTGACGAATATGACCGGGTCTCCCTTGCCTCTGCTCACACTCCCTACAACACCGATCACTTCGTCCTGAAAAATCAGTTCATCAGCATTCCTGTCCTTCATCAGTATCGCCTGGATACTTTCGTCCATGTCCTCTATGACCACCCTCTTGTGGCCATTTCTTGTAACGTCCACTGATGATACCATACCGATGACCTTTACCTCCCCAATGCTCAGTTTTGCTTTCTTAACATCAACTGAACCCCTGAGGGTGGAAGAGGTCATGAGAATCTTTTTCAGTTTTGTATACTTGCTTACAAACATCTGCCTGAAATCTTCCACGGAGCTGTTTACCCTGATGTCAGGAAAATAGACCTCGAAATCCTGATCCTTCACTCCAGTGTCCCCTCTCAGAAGTTTTCTTACAGTGCTTTCATCCAGATATCCTGCATCCAGTATTTCAGGGGACAGCATTTTTGGTATCAGATCTCCCATGCTTCTGTCCAGTATTATCTGGAGTGCCTCAGGCGAAACGAGGATGCCATGTTCGTTGAAATACTGAAGAATTCTTGGTTTGTCCTGAAATAACATGACCACGTTATTGGGATAACATTATAGTGATTTAACGTTTGTGAGATCAGTGTTACCTTTCCAGTCAGGTGAACCGATGACATTTTTATGCAAGTGTGCGATTTTACGGAATGGTTCTGTTCCCCGTATTCCTGAAAAGATTCAGAAGAGTGGTGAGAATGCCGCTGCTGAAGCCCGCAGCGGCTTCACTTTCCATAATTGCTTATGGTGTTTTTTCCGAGTATTTGCTTCAACGTGGGAATCCACAGTCCGGGATACACTCACTTTTCACCAGCCTCTGGTGGGTAATGCAGACAGTTACCACTGTAGGATACGGAGACACGCCGGTTGTAGGTCTTTACGCCAGGATCAACGGAATATTCATAATGGTGGCTGGAATTGGAAGTGTGGGGTTCCTGTTGGCCAATCTGGGCTCAAACCTCATAGACAACAGGCTTGCCAGAAAGATCGGAGAAGCCAGGACGAGGATGAAACAACACATAATAATCTGCAATTTCAACGACCAGGCTGCAGAAGTTGCTCGTGACATATTGAAGGAGGATATTCCTGTACTCATACTTTCCCAGACAAAGCCTCGGATTGAGGATCCAAATATTGATTATGTCAACGGTTCCAGCCTTAACGTTGCGGATCTCGACAAAGCTGGAATTACAAAATGTAAGACAGCAATAATTCTTGCGGACAGGAAGAATGAGGGTGAAGATGTCCCGGCAGTTGACGCAAAGACCATTGTCTCAATAGCAAACATAAAGAGGATAAATCCCCAGATTTACGTCATAGCTGAACTTCTGTCAAGAGATAGTCAACTACCCACGACTGAAGTCGTGGGCTTGTCTCGTGAGGGACATCGCAAGAGTTGATTAGGGGGCTTTAACAACATGGAGAAAAACATGAGAGAAAAGCAGAAGTTAGTCGGAAGAAATACATGCACACCTATGGATGCTCCACAAGTCCGTAG